>WJIX01000225.1 GCA_014730075.1 bacterium
ATAATAGACAAGGCGATGCAGATATACGGCGGTTACGGCTTCATATGTGAATTTCCCATAGAGAGGATGTACCGCGATTCCAGGATAAACAGGATATTCGAGGGTACCAGTGAAATCCAGAGAATGATCATTGCAAGAGATGTCCTCCGTTCACATAATCTCTAGCAATTCAACCACCACGGGTTAATGACCGCTCTCTCCAAATCTGATTGGCCTGTACTGTACCGCTTCTGCCACATGTCTTGACAGCACCGGACCAGAGCCTTCCAGGTCGGCGACAGTCCTTGCCACCTGCAGGATATTCTTCCTGCTCCTGGCGCTGAATCTGAGCTTCTTTTGAGCAGCGGCAAGGAGTGAGGAAGCTTCGGGCTCCAGGGAACAGATTTCATCAAGCATGGAGATAGTAGCCTCCGAATTTCTGGTGATACCATTTAACTTCCGGTACCTTTCCCTCTGAATTTCACAGGCCTTCATCACCCTTTTCCTTATTTCCGAAGATCGCTGCCTCTTTTGCACCTTCTTCTCGAATAATAGCTGGTTGACCGGCAGCACTTCAATATGTATCGGTATCCGGTCGATAATCGGGCCGGAGATCCGCGATAGATACCTGGAGACCTGATGGGGAGTGCACCGGCACCTCCCTGCCCGGGTTCCATAATAACCGCAGGGGCAGGGATTCATCGCGGCCAGCAGCTGAAAATCAGCCGGGTAGCTGACCGAGCTGTTTGCCCGGGAAATATCTATGGAACCGTTCTCTATCGGCTGGCGGAGGGTCTCCAGAACATTTCTTCTGAATTCACTGAGCTCATCCAGGAAGAGGACCCCTTTATGGGCCAGGGTGATCTCCCCCGGGCTGATCTTTCTTCCCCCTCCCACCAGACCGGCGTCACTTGCCGAGTGATGAGGAGAACGGAAGGGGGGCTGAAAATCTATATCTCCACCATTCAACCCTCCGGTTACCGACAGAATCCTGGCGTTTTCTATCGCTTCCTCTTCCTGGAAAGGTGGTATTATGGTAGGGAATCTATTCGCCAGCATAGATTTGCCAGAACCGGGCGGACCGACCATCAGGAGGTGGTGCCGCCCCGCTGCCGCTACCTCCATGGCTCTCTTTGCTGTCTCCTGCCCGATAACCTGAGAATAATCCAGTTCATATTCCCTGGGCGAAGGAGTACCCGGCCCCGGCGCGGTTACGGTGGGCCGCTCGCCTGAGAGGACCTCGACAACCTCCTGCAGGTTCCGGCAGGGAGCCAGCATCATTCCCGCAACCACTGCCGCTTCCCGGTAATTTCCCCGGGGAAGAATTACGCTCCGGGCACCCCTCTTCCGGGCATCCCATACAACGGGCAGCACCCCCCTTACCGGCTTCAGTCTGCCATCCAGGGCCAGCTCCCCCAGATAAACAGCACCCTCAGTTTTTTCGCCGCTCAGTTGCCCGCTGGCCAGAAGAATTCCTACGGCGATCGGAAGATCAAAGGCCCCTCCCTCCTTCCGTATATCGGCCGGCGCCAGGTTCACCGTTACTCTTTTCAGGGGAAAATCGAATCCGCTGTTCTTTATCGCTGCCGTAACCCTCTCGCGGCTTTCCCGGACCGCCGCGTTGGGAAGACCAACAATTGTAAATGAAGGTATACCCCTGGATAGATCAACCTCAACCATCACCTCGTATCCCGCAATCCCTACTACCGCACCGGAAATAATCCTGGAAACCATCACTACCTCCCATCTTCATCACCCATTATTGTTCCCTGCAGCACTTCAGGGGATAAACAATTTTAAAACGGCCGGTGCTCTGCAGTCAACCGGTATCCCGGAAAATCCGGACAGAGGGGACCGATTTTGAAAATTGACACCGTTAACGGCAGCTGATATAGTCGAAATCTGACCGATAAGAAAGCGCATTACATTAAAACGGAAGCAGGGGTCTGATGAGCCATTCAGCAGTATTCAGCGATAATGAAGAGAAAACACTTGAATACCTCAGGGAGAAATCCGCCGGTAGGTTCGAACCTGGCGACAGGGTGGCGATCAAGCTTCATATGGGAGAGCCGGGCAACAAATATTACATCAAGGCGGAATTCACCTCAAAAATTGTTGATATACTAATTGATATCGGCTGCAGCCCCTTCATTTTCGACTCACCGGTAATGTACCGCTCCCCCCGGGGCTCCGAGGAAGGGTACATCAGGGCGGCGGCTGAGCATGGTTATACCGAAGAAAATATGAAGGTGCCGGTGATCATCTCAGACCGCAGCACGCCGAAGAGAGGCAAATACAGTGAATATGAAGTAACCCGCAAACCGCTGGAGGCGGACGGAGTGCTGCTTCTTACTCACTTCAAGGGCCATGTTGCAAGCGGTATGGGGGGTTCTGTCAAGAATGTGGGGATGGGATGTATGTCAAAAGCTACCAAGGAGATGATACACAGGGGAGGGGAACCGGTATATGCTGATGGCTGCATAGAGTGTGGAATCTGCGTGGAGAACTGCCCTACCGGAAATATTGAGATCAGGGAGGGAAGGCCGTTCTTCGACCAGTCCTGGTGCCCCGGCTGCAGCAACTGCGTGCTGGTATGCCCCGAGAATGCCATAGAAGCCCGCCTTGAGACATTCGGCCGCCTTATCGCTGATGCCGCCTGCACGGCCCACCAGGAGTTCAGGAAGGTCCTGGCACTGAACGTCATGAAGAATATAACCAGATTATGTGACTGCATTGCATCCTCAGGGCCGATAATCCTGGATGATGTGGGTTATATCGTCGCAGATGACATGCTGAGCGCCGATATCGCCTCACTGAAGATGGTCGAAGAGCACTCAGGAAAGAAGGACCTGTTCAAAGAGCATAACCTCACCTCCGGCTGGGACCACATTAATGAGGCCGCAGATATAATGGGAAGAGACATATACATAGACATAAATAA
>WJIX01000226.1 GCA_014730075.1 bacterium
CCATTATATCGGGAGTTTATTCAGAAGAGGGGCTCTGTTCGCTGGCTGTTCTTCCTGTAAGTGTGGGACAGGAGGTGATCGCCTGCATTAATATCGCCTCCCACAGCCGGGAGAGCATCGGCATCGAATTAGAGAGGGCCTTGGAGGATATAAGACCTGCTGTCGCAAGGACCATAGACAGGATATGGAGCAGGTGGAATCTGTTGAGGAGCGAGAGAAAGTACCGGGCGGTATTCGATAATATATATCAGTTCACCGCCCTGGTTACAACCGACGGGAGGGTAGTCGAAGTAAACCGGGCTACCAGGGGTTTTGTCGACAGAGAGGAAGAGGAGATACTGGGGAATCTCATCTCGGAGAGTCATGTCTTTAAAACCGTCCCGGGTTTACCACAGAAGATTGCTGAGGGACTGGAAAGGGTTTCCAATGGTGAGACCGTACGTTTCGAGACTGTAATTCAGGATGACAGCGGAAGAAAGTACAACATAGATTTCTCTATGAGGCCGGTCTTGACAGATTCCGGTGAGGTGGAGCTGATTGTATTGGAGGGGAGGGATATCAGCGAGCATGTCCAGTTGACCAGGGCCCTCAAGGAGAGTGAAGAGAGTTATCATACCATTTTTGATTCTGTTGAAGACGCCATATTCATACATGAGCTGTCCACCGCCAGAGTCATTGACGTTAATCAGAAGATGATCGAGATGTACGGGTATGAAAGCAAGGAGGATGTCCTGGGAAAAACCCTGGAGCATTTCTCTTCCGGGAATTACCCTTATTGCAAGGAATTCATACAGGAGAAGCTCGCCAGGGTGGAAAGTGTGCTTCCGATGTCAATGGAATGGCATGCCAGGCGTAAAGATGGCTCACTTTTATGGGTAGAGGTAAATGCCAAGATTGTGAGGATACTTGGTGAGGACAGGCTGCTGGCTGTGGTAAAAGATATCACCGAAAGAAAGAGGGTGGAGGAGGAGCTCAGAAGCAGTGAGAAGAAATACCGGAATATAGTGGAGAACTCGCATGAGTCGATACTGATAATCGGTGATAACTACAAACTCGAGTTTGCTAACAACCGGGCTATGGAGCTTCTGGGCAGGGAGAAGGAAGAGGTCCTGGGACATGATTTCCGGGAGTTTCTGGATGAGGAGAGTGCCCGGCTGGTAACTGAGAGATACACCAGGAGGAGAATGGGTGAGGAGGTCCCCAAGAGGTATGAGTTCAGCATAATTACCAAAGAGGGAGCTTCGAGAAGAGTGGAGATCAGCACTTCGATCTTCAGGATGGACGACCGGCTTATTTCCATGGCCCTGATCCTTGATATTACCGAGAGGGAAGAAGCGGAGAAGAGATTCAGGACCCTGTTCGAATCCTCCAGGGACGCACTTCTGATAATGCACCCGGATGATTTGAGGTTTGAAGAGGTAAACCCGGCGGCTATGGAGCTCTTTTCGGTGGATAGCAGGGAGCAGTTCTATTCCCTGACCCCGGCTGATATCTCCCCGGAATCCCAGCCGGATGGCAGAAACTCGAAGGAGAAGTCCAGGGAGATGGTGGACCTGGCTATCAGGGAAGGGTCAAGTTTCTTCGAATGGGTGCACCTGGGAGCGGAAGAGAAGCATTTGTACTGCACCGTATTTCTTGTGCGGGTTGAGCTGGGTGGAGAGGTTTACATAATGGCGACGGTGCGGGATATCACCAGGAACAAGCAGGCTGAATGGGAGCTGGAGTCACTGAGAGACTATCTGCGGGATATATTCGATTCGATGCCCTCTGTCCTCATCGGAGTGGACGCCGAAGGAACGGTAACCCAGTGGAATGAAGAGGCGAAGAGAGTTACCGGATTGGCGCCGGCCAGGGTAATGGGCAGGCCGCTTCAGGAGGTATATCCGGCATTGACGCCAAAACTGGGGCTGGTCAAGGAGGCTATCTCAGAGGAAAGTCCCAGGAAGGATCTCAGGGCCGTAAGGCATGTTGACGGCGAAACCTATTACAAGGATATAATGATATTCCCGGTTCTCCGCCGGGGCAATCGTGAGGCGATGATAAGGGAGGATGATGTTACCGACAAGGTTCACTTCGAGGAGATGATCGTTCAGTCAGAAAAGATGCTATCTCTGGGAGGGTTCGCCGCCGGTATGGCTCATGAGATTAACAACCCGCTTGCGGTAATCATCCAGAACGCTTCGGTAATATCAGATCGCCTGACCGGGGATATGCCGGCCAACCGGAATGCCGCCCGTGAGCTTGGGGTGGATTTCGGTGATATCAGGGAGTATGTCAACAGGAGAGAGATCAATGAAATGACCGAAACTATAATAGATTTTGGTAAGAGGGCGGCCAGCGTGGTAAGGGGAATGCTTAGCTTTTCACGTAAGGGCGGCATTGAAAAGGCCGGTGTGGATATTAATGAGATCCTCGAAGAAGCTGTTGAGCTGGCCAGAAAGGATATCTCTCTCGATTTTGATAGCATAGAGCTGAAGACTGAGCTTTCTTCCGGATTGCCTCCCATTTTCTGTGAGAGGAACAAGATGGTCCAGGCGATTCTGAACATTATAAAGAATGCCGCGGAAAGTCTGATATTCCTGGAGAGCAGTGAAAGGAAGATGTCTATAGAGAGCCGCATGGACGGAGGCAGGGTTTGTGTCAGGATATGGGATAATGGACAGGGTATAGACAATGAGACCATCAAGCATGTCTTCGAACCGTTCTACACTACCAAGAAGGAGAAAGGGATAGGCCTGGGGCTGTCCATAGCGTATTTCATCATTACCGAGAGTTACGCCGGGACGATTGACGTAAGATCAGAAGAGGGAAAATGGACTGAGTTTGTAATTACCCTGCCGGTGGAGTAAACTGGCTCTGGGCCTGATCGAGTTTATTCAGAAAAAAGGAGCGGAATGCCTGGTATATCTTTTGTTTTCAGCAGGAAGAGCAGAATAAAAGAGGAGAGCGGGAGAATCAGATCCGCCCTCGAAAACCTGGTTCATGACGATGGCTACTCCAGCACTTCCGCACTTATAGGGCAGGCCCTCTTTCTTGGTTATACCAGGCATAAGCAGTACAGCGTAGCTGAAATCGAAGATGAACGTTTTTTTATCTGCGTGGACGGTTTTGTTTTCAACAGGGGCAGGAGCGATCTGGAGCGGTCCCTGCTTTCAGTAGCTGCCGGGATGCCGGACTGCGCAGGTAAGGTGAGAGAATGGATGGAGGGAACTGACGGGGAATACGCGGTATTGATCACCGATCGGGAAACCGGGGATACCATTATCTTCAATGACCCCCTCTCCAGAATTTCACTCTATTACAGTGAGGATAAGGAGGGGCTGATACTCAGCAGAGAACCCCGTTTCATAAATTACCTTAAGGGGGGAGCGGGCTTAAGCCGGGATTCCATCTTCGAGTACCTGCTGTTTGGATATCCCCTGTCTGGAAAGACTCTTTTTGAAGAGGTATACCGGCTTGGGGGCGGGAAGATGATCAAACTGAACACCGAATCCGGTACAGTCCTTACCGAAAGGGTCCATTCCTTCAATTACCAGGAGAAGCGGAATTCCGGAGGCTCCATAGGGGAACATGCCGGGAACCTGGCCTCCCTTCTGGAGGACGCATGCAGGAGGAGAAGCTCCCCGGAGGGGAAGAACGTGGTATCATTGAGCGGAGGGCTGGATTCAAGATCTGTCTCTACCTGTCTGAGTAACAGGGATGTACCCTTTGCCGCGGCCACATTCCTGGATGCCTACGGGATTGTCGGCCCGGATGTGGAGTATGCCGAGATGATTGCGGAAGCACTGGGCGCGCAGTGGCACCTCTACCGGCTGCACCGGGCCAGGGGCAGGCAGCTGCTTGATCTTCTGAGCCGGCTCAGCGGGCTGAACTATCTCGGGGTGTCTCATACCCTGGAACTTTTCGAGAGTATCGCGGCCAACTGTGGAAGCGGGTTTACCCTGTTCACCGGTGACGGGGGTGACAGGGTTATACGCGATACCAGGCCTGTCGGCCCTGTAGGGAGCATGGAAGCACTGGTCGATTATATCCTGAAGTACAATTCCATGCTGCCGCTGCATATAGTCTCAGATATCACCGGAAGGCAGGAGCCGTTTGTCCGGGATCGCCTGCTGGAGATGCTGGGCGGTTACGAGGAAGACGATTATAAGATGAAATACCTTCAGTTCATATTTTCGGAGCGCTGCCCGGGGTGGCATTTTCAGGGAGAAGAACGGAGCAGGTTCTACAACAGGGCGGTAACCCCCTTCTACGCTTCGGAGGTGTTCAGGTATTCCATGAACCTCCCGGACAGAATGAAGAAGAATTACAAGCTTTACAGAGAAATCCTTGTTAAGCTATCACCGGAGATAGCGTCGATAAATAATTCTGAGTGGCAGTTTCCCATTACCTCATGGAAGCTTCCCTTCTACGGGCTGGCCAGGCGGATCTACTTCTCCCTTCCGGATCCGATCCGCAAATTCGTTGAATACCGGCTCAGGTGGAGCAGGCTCAGGGGGGCGTACACCCCCGATTCGCCGGTACGGCAGTGCCTGGAAAAACAGATAGAGAGCGGCTCACTGGACCAATATCTGAATCCCGATAAAATAAGGGAACATATTGACAGTATGGAGAAGATGGGATTCGATCATATGTTTACCCTCACCTCGCTGATAGAGATGGAGAGTACCGGGATCAGCTCGATCGCAGGTTATGCTGACAGGGAGATGATCTGAACTCCTGATGATGGCAATTTTATTTCAGAAGTATAACAGATATATAAGTGTGACAGCTATTATGCCGATAATTATATTAAGAGGGATTCCAATCCTGAGGTAATCGCTGAACCTGTATCCCCCCGGGCCATAGACCATCAGGTTTGTCTGGTAACCGATAGGAGTAGCAAAGCTGGCTGAAGCGGCGATTGCAAGGGCGATAAGGAATGGTTGCGGGTCCAGCCCCGCCTGACTGGCAACTGTCAGTGCCACCGGAAATACCAGGGCAGCGGCTGCATTGTTGGTTATCATTTCAGTGTATAAACTTCCGATTAAATAGGTTCCCGCAATCAGGCCCAGGGGCCCGACTCTACCAAGAGCAGAGATCAGGGTTACCGCTATATAATCAGCCACCCCTGAATTTATCATCGCCCTGGAAATACCAAAAGAGGAGGCGATTATGAGAAGGACCTTCCAGTCGATGCTGTCACGGGCATCCTCCGGAGATATGCAGCCGCTGATGATAAGTAATAAGACTGCCAGGCATACTGCCAACAGGATGGGGAGCAGGCCGGCGGCCATAACTGATATCATGGCGGCAAGGATCGACATGCTAAGCAGTGAATATCTGCGGGGTTTGGATGGTGGAGCCTCCGCCCGGGATACCAGGTAGAAATCCTTTGAATGGTACCAGCGCTCAGCGAAACTGTTTCCGGCCAGGATAAGCAGAGTGTCGCCGCTTTTTATTACTATATCCCCAACCTTCTGACGTATGCGTTCACCACTTCTGTGAATTCCCAGAATAACAGCCCTGTAACGGGAACGAAAATCGCTATCTCTGACATTTTTCCCTATAAGTGGCGAATTTGAGGATACAACCGCTTCGAAGGTACCGAGCTGGTCCGAATCGTAGTTTCGAAGATCGAACTCCGGGTCTTCAACTGCAACCAGGCCAGGGGTTTTCTGCAGTTCTATGAGGGTGGAGGGAAGCCCGACAAAGAAAAGGCGATCACCAAGATAGATTATTTCATCAGGTCCCACAACCGGCAGCATTTTATCTTCACGCTCAATCTGAAAAAGGTATAGACCCTTGAGGTGTCGAAGTCCCGCTTCCGATATGGATCTGCCGGTATAGCTGAAACCTTTCCCCACTTTCATTTCCACAACAAACTCTCTGGTGTTCTTTCCAAGTTCTACCAAAGGGGTTCTGCGGTCAGGCAATAGGCGGTATCCGATAAGGGAGATCAGGAGCAGCCCCATTAGTGCGGTAGGAACTCCAACTCTGGAGATTTCGAAGAATGAGAACCCTTTCATTCCATTCTCTATCATCAAACCGTGTACTACCAGGGTGGTGCTGGTACCTATCAGGGTGCAGATACCACCCAGTATGGATGCGTAGGAGAGCGGAAGCATGAATTTCGATACCGGCCGGCCGGTCTTGCGGGTCCACTGCCTAAGAACGGGAATCATCATCGCGACTATGGGGGTATTATTGAAGAATGCGGAAATTGCAGAGACCGGAAGCATGAGCCTCAAAAGCTTTGCTGGTGTTCTGCCATCTGGTTTCAGGATTTTAACAGCAATGCTATTCAACATCTCGCTTCTCTGAAGTGCTGCTGCCACTATGAAAAGGAAAGCGACAGTCAGCATTCCATGATTGGAAAATCCTGAAAATGCTTCAGAGAGGTCAATAACCCTTCCCAGCAGAAGAAGGATAAGGGTCGAAAATACAACAATATCCGGTCCCAGAACCTCCCGGACCAGAAGTATGGTCATGAGGAATATCAGGACTGCTGTATATATGAAGGCAAAATCAATAATAGGTCCATCCCCCTCAGAAAGCGGTTAACCTGGCCGGCCAGAGAGCCAGAAGGGCTGCCGGAAATAGAAGGTTGAAACCAACCGCTAAATCAGTGAAGAATCCCGGGCTGTTATTGAAAATGTGGATACTCTCTAAATTCCTGATCTGGTATAATCCAAGGGCCAGAGAATGAATGGATAGAACCAGTGCGGCCAGGTCGGTAGCCAGCCCCCCGGCGCTGAGGCAAAGTACTCCAGCAAGGGCCCTGATTACGTATAATAAAAGGGTTCTCCGCATGGCATCTCATAAAAAGGTTGATCGATCCGCCCGGCGGAACATATCATCCTCCAGTTTGCCGGGCAGCTAGCTTATTAGAGTTTATCTGAATGGCCTTCCCATCTTGAATATGTATCGTAACCTGACCATGTCTGATTTCGCGTATAGCCGAATAAATCCTTGAATGAAGTATATCTTCCTGTCTGACCATCTTTCCTGATGAATTCAAAGCGGTACTTCCCCACTCTGATATCCTATCCGGACAGTTATACTAAATCGGATATTTTCATACCTTCCACCTTGCCGGAGATATAATCCCTTATCTCCTTGAATACCTGCATGATCTTTTCTTCCTTTTCCAGAGGGGTATGTTCAAAGAAGTATTTGCTGGCCGCCACGGTAGGGGCCAGGGCGCCGTCCATTAATCTGATTATTTCCGCTAAACTTATCTGGTCGGCCGGAATGGTCAGTTTATACCCGCCACCTGCTCCAGTCTTGGTAGTTATGTACCTTGCCTGTTTGAGGGAGATGAATATCTGTTCCAGATATTTCTTGGATATGCCGTATTGGTCAGCTATATCCTCCATCCTTATATAACCTCTTTTCTGGTGGCGTGCCAGGTATGTAAGGGCCAGGAGGGAATATTCGCTTTTAGTAGTTAGTTTCATGATTGTAAACCATTGTTTATATTGTCTATCAAAATTATAGACTAATCATTTATTTCTGTCAAACCTTTTGACCAGAGAGTTCTGATAAAATTTCAGAATTCAAAACTGGTAAACAGGAAGCAGGCTGAAGGCCGGGCCTATTTGCCTACAGGCTAATATGTTATGGCCATTACTGTTATCCCTATATTCCCTCAGTGGGGTAGGACCGGAGTAAATAATGATCACCCTTCATGCGAGCGGTTCCAATTATCCGCCAGTGAAAACGGAGATTCTTCAGAGTGCGATAACCCCACGCCAGGGGGAACGCATGATGCATCAACATTAATTATCCGTGATTACAGGAGAAAAATAATTGTTAATACCGCTGTTTGATCCCCTGTTTTTCCCGTCTCTTTTCAAGGAATGCGAATACTGAGAGGTGGGAATAATTTTTTCCTGCAATGCTGACAGTTTTCAACTCATGAAGATGAAATCGGCTGGTGAAGAGCTGTTCCAGTTCACTCTCAGATGACATATGCAGGATCGTACCGAGGGAGGTCTTTCTTATTCTTCCCCTGCCGCCGAATCCGGGATCCTGTTCACTGAAACAGAGAGATAGGTATCTGCCATCCCTGTTAAGAATTCTATCTAACTTATTCAGGTACTTCGCTCTGACGGGGGGAAATATGTGGTGGAGGACTTCCCAGCCGAGGGCAAAATCGAAACTGCCAGTTTTTTCATACAGGTCTTCCAGGAGATCAGCCCTGACGATGTTGCAGCGCAACCCCTTTTCGGATCTCTTCTCACGGGCAATTCATATCGTCTCTGCGGAGATATCAACTCCGGTAACATCAAATCCTCTAGCGGCCAGGTTGCAGGATCAATTCCCGGCACCGCACCCCTGGTCAACAGCCCTGTATGGGCTGATCTTTCCGCTCTCTATCATGTCCTCGAGGATGTGGGGAGGATTATCGGGGCTCCACGGCAGCTCATCCGGGGTGAGCTGCCGTTAGATTCTGTCCATATTCTCGCGAATGTTCACCTTTGATATAATCCCGGCTGCTTCCGTTTCTATCTCAGCATACCCTGAATAATCAGCTCTACTGCGTCATCCTCCGGCATTCCTCTGGCAAGCAGGGTCTCAAGCTGCTTGGAGTCTACCGATCCGATAGCTGCTTCGTGGGTAATATGGGCCCTGGGATGGCGTACCTCCACTATCGGCACTGCTCTCGCCTTTCCCTGGTCCCTGACGATCTCTTTGCAGTCCACGTGGCCCCTGGCGTATGCAGCTTCCGCGATCATGGTATTCTCTATATCGGCGCTGGCGCTGTCACGGACAGCTATGTTAGATTTTAGAACACCCCTTGACTTTTCACCCCTGAGATGGCCGCGCTCGTTTATCTTTATAACATCGTTGCCCCTGCCGCTTATCCTGGCGGTCATCTCCAATACCGCTTCCGCTGCGCAGACAGCCTGGTAATCTATGTCGATCAAACCAACCCTCCCCTTGAGAAGCTCGAACACGGAGGAGAACCTGGCCCCCTTTCCCACCGATATCTCCGCCTGAGGGTATACCCTTACTCCGCCTTTTCCGGAGTGGACGTGCTTTTCCAGGTAGCTGTAGTTTCCCCCTTCGGCGATATCAATATTACCTTTCATTATGTGCCGGACATCCACGGCGTTCGGAAAAACGCAGTGAGACAGGACCGATATTGATGCGTTCGGTTCTATCCTGAGGTCCATGATGATACGCTGAATCCCCTTCTCGGGAATAACTCCGAAACAGAGATGAACCGTTTTCTCTATGACCGTGTTCTCCTTTACCGTGATGGATGCTTCCATACCCTCATCCAGCTCATTGGCATCTATCTCCAGACCGGGGACACTGTTCATCCCAAGTATCTTATTCCGGTCCAGAACTATGTGCGCCGTACCAGGATCCTTGAGAACATTATCCTGTAGGCCCGCTCCGCTCAGAACCTTTTTTGCATCTGCAGTAATGTCATTCATTTTCATTCCTCATTCAAATCCGGATTATTCTTATGATCACATGGTATACATTTATCTCCGAAGTATTGCTCGATTTCGCTTACCACTCCCTTTTTCTGCAGTCTGCCGCAGCACAGTAGAAAGGCGTGTTCTGCCTGCTTCAGTACCGTCTGGCTGTGGGTGATCAGCAGCACCGTGGTCCCCTGCTTCTTCAGTATCCTGACTGCGTCGAAGATCTTCTCCAGAGACTCCACGTCGATACCGGAGTCAGGTTCATCCAGTATCGCTATCTCAGGTTTCATGGCCAGGATCGAGGCCAGCTCAATCTTTTTTCTTTCTCCCCCGCTGAGTGTCCTGTCCACCGCTCTGTCAAGGTAGTCGGAAGGGGAAAGCCCCACTCTGGTGAGCAGATCCTCGATATCACCCGGTTTAGGGTTTCTGGATGAAGCGGATATGTAATCTCTGAGCGGAAGGCCCTCGAAACGGGCTGGCTCCTGCCATCCCAGGGTTATTCCCCTCCGGGCTCTTTCATCAACGCTCAGGTTTCTGATCGATTCCCCCTCCAGAATAATATCTCCACTGATATTTCGGTATCCTTCCAGACCCATTATTGTGTTTGCCAGAGTAGTTTTCCCGGCTCCATTCGGTCCGACCACAGCGTGGACATGTCCCTCCCAGAAATCGATGGAAAGATCGTCCAGGATCTTACTGCCATCCAGCTTCAGGGTTATATTTCTTATCTCCAGTATTCCCATTTGGATAATCCTTTGTTTTCCTGATTATGGTTTCAAAGAAATTGCGTTATTAAGACTTTCTCAACCTGCAAGGTAGACCCGGTACAGGGCAAGGAGGGCGGTAAGGGCTGAGAGTATAATCGCAACCACCCAGCTGACCCGGCTCAGTACCTTTTTTCTCATCCTCAGGTTCCTTCCATTCGAGATAAAGTGTATAAGATAACTCCCCGGTCAGTCCAGAAAAGAGAACACCTCCGTATGAATCATTCTATCCGGCACATCCTTACTGTGCAGGGCCTTCAGAGCCGCTGAAACCATTGGGGGCGGCCCGCTGACGTAGAAGGCTCTGCCTTCATACCTTCCGTCGCAGTAACGGTCCAGCTTTTCTTCATCCAGGTATCCGGTTTCTCCGTCCCATTCCGCCCCGGGCCTGCTCAGGATATCAATAATTTCAAGATCGAGGGCATCTCCGCGCTGAATATCCAGGAGTTCCTCTCTGAATACGGCCGAATCCAGATCGCGGTTGGCATATATCAATAGAACCGGGAAGTCGTTTCCGGTATCGCGCATATGCCGGATCATACTGATCATCGGTGTTATGCCAATGCCGCCGGCGATTAAGACGAAGTCGTCCTCGCCCTGGTAGAGAGTAGTGTAACTGAACCTTCCGAAGGGAGCGTGAATGGTGGCGGTATCGCCCTCTCTGGTCTCGCCGATGGTAGAGGTGAAATCTCCCAGATTCTTGATGGTTGATCTGACCACCCCTGTCTCGGTGGGGCTGGAGGATATGGTCCAGTGATGTTCCTCCTCGGGCAGTCCTTTCTTCCGGTGAAAGGTGATAAACTGAAACTGACCCGGGTTGTAACCAAATACTCTGGTACCTGACGGAGGAACCAGGGTAATGTCCCATACCCCGTCTGCAAGCTGGTCCACCCTAAAGACATGGTAACGATTTCTGGAAAGAAGAGCAGGCCGAATGAACCGGTGGTAGATATAGGCGACAAGAGATAGGAGCAGCGCCGTACCGGTTGTCCACCTGACCCAGGCCAGGGAAAAATCTGTCCCGGTATTCCAGGCGTGCACCACCGCAAGCAGAAGCAGCAGGGGGGCAAGAATATCGTGGATCAGGCGCCAGCGCTCAAACCCCAGCCGGTCAGGTATACCGCTGATTCCTAGTATTACTATCAGTACCATTACAAGCAGGGCGGCTTTTCCCACTGCGATATACCAGGGGACCGACAGTGAGTAGAGGAGCTCGAATCCGGCACTTCCTGCCGCTATCAGGACCGGGTGGGCCAGGATGAGGATAACAGCCAGGATTGCCATATTCCGGTGGAACCTTATAACTATATCAAACCCGAAGGGCCGGGTGATCCATTTGTACCTGCCTGCCAGCAAGGGCTGCATCAGAAGAATCATCATTCCCACCAGAGCGCTGCTCTTGCCCAGTTCGGAGAGGAATCCGTAATAGGTTGAACTGGTAAAGGCCAGCAGGGCCAGGGGGATAATCGCTATGAGCAGGTATATGGTTATTCTGGCCGCGCCTGATGTCATAATTCCCCGAACTATTTCCTTTCCCCCGGAAGGTTTGTTATTACCTTTTACTACGAAGCTCTCTATACTGTTTGCCCTCTATTTGGGAGGATGGAAAACCCAGTCCTTCTTTTTTACCCTGGCGTGGCAGTCTATACATCCCTTTATTTTCCCCTCGGCCATTATCTTGCCGTCCGGACCTGTCTTGGCCCAGAACCAGTCTCCCCCTTCGGGATTATATCCCTTTACCCGGTACATCGGAGTCAGGGCCACCAGTTCCTTCTTTTCGTTATAGTTCTCTTTCATGATAATCGCTCCGTGGGGCATCTCCTTACCTTCGCGGACAGCTTTAAGGGCGATGGGATTGGCCAGAAGTTTAATATATTTACCGTGCGGGCTCTTGCCTTCTTTCATGCCGGCATGCCCGGGCCAGTCTCCCCAGCCATGATAGGGGCTGACATTCATTATGTATTCGATGAATGGTTTTCCCTCTGCGGGTGGGAGGCATTTGTTCATATGTATCTTTTTTTCGTCTCCGGCGATAAGCATCGATGCTGATAGTACCATGAGGACCACGCTGAAGATAACTACCATCTTCCTCATATCGTTCTCCTCTCCGTTTTAAGAATATACCTGATCGCTTTTCCTGTCCTGCGGGGATTATACCATTGCCATTGATTGTGAAACCGGTCTCCGGATATGTCAAGCAATAAAAAATCATCTTCGCTGCAGCTTCAGGTTCTCCTGGCTGCCCTTCTGCTGAAAAGAAGGTAGCGAAAAAGAAAGTATATAACCAGGGCCCACAACAGGCTGTTGATAATAACCAGAACCCAGCCGAAAACGCTCGCTCCCGAAGGAATACGCATTGCCACAAGGCCAAGGGGGAAGAGAAATACCCTGGAAAGAGCCTTTACAATAGTATAGTACGCTCCTTCATTATGCCTGGGATATACTCCGAAATAAAATCCGCTCAGCTTGAAATTTGTCATGGTCGACCAGAGTGTCGCAAACAGGTGAACTGCAGCGATAATGAGTATTCCGATAAACCGTTTCATGAGATTTCTTCCCCCGGTTAAGTTTGTTGCGCTCCCAGTTATAATCAGAAACGCCCATCAGTAGTCGA
>WJIX01000227.1 GCA_014730075.1 bacterium
ATTCCCAGGACCGGTTTTCCCCCTGAGGCCAGCTCGCTCATCTTATCCATTATCCTGTCCTTGGCAGCTACCGCCCCCGCTCTCAGTCTGTCCTGGTAAGAAAATCCTCCCGGTATTATTACCGCACGGGTAGAATCCAGCAGCCCCGGTTCCATATTCCAACGGAAGATCTCCGCCCTGATCCCCGCTTCGCGTACCGCGGCGGCGGTCTCTTTCTCGCAGTTGACACCGGGGAACTGAATTACCGCTACCTTATCATCAAAGCGACCTGTCACCTGTATAACTCCTCTCTTATTTCCCGAATATTTCCCTGCATCCGGTCATATATATCTCTCTGAGCTCGGGGACTTCCCAGGATGCGATCTTATCACCGCCGGAGGTTATCTTCAGCCGGGCCCTGGGGATAAGAGACCCCAGCCTGTGAAGGTTAACCCTGTTCCTGGCGCATACCGCCAGTATCTCTCTCTCATGCCCGGGTGGGGTTTCGATAACGAACCCCCCGGTCTCCGAAAAGAGCAGCTTCTCCGGACTCAGCCCGGCGTGCTCCATCCCGGCGAGGTCCACGGTAACACCCAGCTCCCGCTCCGAGGCAACCGCCATCTCGGCCAGGGTGGTAATCAGGCCCCCGGACCCGATATCGTGGCATCCCTTTATCAGCCCAAGCCTGTATATTTGAAGCACTGTACTTATCTGATTCCTCTCCCTTATGAAATCAGCCTGCGGAATGCTCCCGCCGGTGGTATTGTAAATAATCCTGTAATACTGGCTCCCTCCCAGTTCATCAAGGGGTGTGCCTATCAGAAACAGCTCGTTGCTTTCCTGCTTGAAGGAGATCGACCTGGACCTGGAATAGTCCTCCACTACTCCCACGCATGCTATTATGGGGGTGGGCGGAATGGCCCTTCCACTCTTGCCCTGATTATAGAAACTGACATTACCGGAAACCACCGGGATCGGCTGTCCCTCTTCTCCTATAAGGCCTATCCCCCTGCAGGCGTCCCCCACCCCTCTGACACCTTCCCTGAACTCCCAGAACACCTCGGGATTCTCAGGGTTGCCATAATTGAGGCAATCGGTTACCGCGGAGGGCACTCCCCCAACAGCTGCGACATTCCTGGCCGCTTCGCAGACCGCCAGGGCCCCTCCCTGGTACGGGTCCACCTTCCCGTAGTGGTGATTCCCGTCTACGGTAAAGGCCAGCCCGGTGGGGAGTGAAGGAACCGGAGCTATTACCCCCGCGTCCGCTTCTCCGGGGCGGAGCACCGCTCTGCCCTGGACTTCCTGGTCGTAATGTCTGAAAACGTAGTTCTTGGATGCTATATCGGGAGATGAAAGGACCTGCCTGAAATCATCCTCCAGAGACCTCTCCTGATCCAACTCGGGATCTTCGAATATCCTGGCCCCGGTCTTACGCTCCCTGTCATATGATATCCCGGTGGTTATAACCTCTACCGGAGTTTCGCAGACCTTTTTTCCACCGCACTCAATGCAGTAGACCGGCTCATCAGTGACCTCTCCTATATCGAAGGCACCCGCTCCGTGGTACAGGTGTGGCAGCTCGTAATGGCGGTTGTAGACTTCCAGCACCTCCTCCACGAAATCCTCCGGGACGGCCAGGCAGTAACGCTCCTGAGTCTCCGAACATGATATTACCGCGGGGGGATAGTTGCCGGCTGCCAGGTTAACCCTGTCCAGATCTATCCTGACACCGAACCCACCCGCGTCAGCCATTTCTGATGTTACACAGGCTATTCCGCCGGCCCCCAGGTCCTTGAATCCGATCTTTATGCCCTTCTCCGCCGCCAGGTCAAGGACTTCCCGGTTGGCAACCGCCAGAACCCTCTTGAGGAAGGGATCAGGCACCTGCACGGCACCCCGGTCGGTTTCTTCTTCCTCACCGAGGTCCTCGGAGGCGAAAGCGGCTCCTCCGAAACCAGATTCATCGGTAGGTTTTCCCACCAGGACCAGCCGGTATGGCTTACGGGAAGCCTCTTCGGGCACCCTGCTTCTTATGATCCTGGATTCCTTCACCAGGCCCACAGCCACTACATTGACCAGGCAGTTCTCGTCATACCCCTCATCGAACATCACATCACCGCCCAGGTTCGGCACCCCCAGGGGATTCCCGTACTGGGCTATCCCGTCTATTACACCCCTGGCGATATCCACTGCCTGCCGGCCGTTATCACCATCCGGGTCACCGAATCTCAGTGGGTCCAGCACCCCAACCACTTCAGCCCCCATGCAGTAAACATCTCTGACTATCCCCCCTATACCGGTAGCGGCCCCTTCGAAGGGAAGCACCTGGGAAGGGTGATTGTGACTCTCGTGGGCGATGACCAGGCAGTAGTAATCGTCTCCATCGGCCGGGGCGAACCTGATCACGCCGGCATCCTCTCCCGGACCCATTACCACGTTGGGGGCCTCCACGGGCAGAAATTCCTTCAGTACTTCTTTACTGCTCTTATAGCTGCAGTGTTCGCTCCACATGGTATTGAATATGGTAAGCTCCACCATGGTTGGATCTCTTCCCACCAGCTCAACTACCCGGCGCGCCTCATCCACCGTGATATTCAGGCCGTGTTCGGAAAGAAGCTCCTTAATCTCCGAATCCGGCTTTCCCTTGATCTGTAAAGTTCCCTCAAGCAATCCTGCTATCCTTTCATTTTCTTTCCCAGTGTTCTCCTGAAAATATAATCTATCCTCTTCAGATGATTGCTCATATCGAACGCCCGCTCCAGCTCCTTATCGGAGCAGACCTCTTTGAACCTGCGGTCTTCGGCTAGATGCTCCCTGAAAGATTTCTCCGATTCCATGCTTCTCATAGCAGCCCTCTGCACTATCAGATAAGCCTCCTCCCTTGAAAGTCCCTTGCCCACCAGGAGAAGGAGCACATGCTGCGAGAAGATATGTCCTCCCGTGAGTGCCAGGTTATGCTCCATCGCCTTCCGGTTTACCTTCATGTTGCTGATTATCCATATCATCTTGTCGGTCATATAGGCCAGCAATCCGGTTGAATCGGGGAATATTATCCTCTCCACCGAAGAGTGGCTGATATCCCTCTCGTGCCAGAGGGCGATATTCTCCATGGCGGTCATGGCATTCCCACGAAGCAGCCTGGCCATTCCGCTGATCCTCTCGGTAAGTATAGGATTCCGCTTATGGGGCATGGCGCTGGAGCCCTTCTGCCCCCTGGTGAAAGGCTCTTCGACCTCCCCTACCTCGGTCCTCTGCAAACCGCGTATCTCCACTGCCATCTTCTCCAGCAGGGCTCCGGCGAGCGCTACCGCCGAGAGATAATCGGCGTGGCGGTCCCGCTGGATCATCTGGGTAGTTACATCGGCGGGCCTCAGCCCCAGCTTCTTCATCACGAACCGCTCCACGCGGGGATCGGTATGGGTCATGGTTCCAACCGCTCCGGTTATCTGTCCCACCGACACCTCGTCCCTGACCCTTTCCATCCGTTCAATATTCCTGTCAACCTCGGAGTACCAGACCAGCAGCTTGAGTCCAAAAGTTACAGGTTCGGCGTGAATTCCGTGGGTCCGGCCCACCATGGGCAGGTCTTTGAATCTGACCGCCTGGTTCTTCAGCGCCGTCCTCAGCTTTCTCAGCCTCCTGAGAATCTGGTTGGCCGACTCGCGGAGCTGACAGGCCATGGCGGTATCCAGAAGGTCCGAGCTGGTCATCCCCAGGTGAAGGTACCTTCCCTCCGGCCCGATATTCTCCGCCAGGTTGGTCAGAAAAGCTATTACATCATGCCGTGTTTTCTTCTCTATGCTGGCAATCCTCTTCCTGCTGAAGGCCGCCTTGGTCCTTATCCTCTTCGCCGCTCTCTCAGGTATGTAACCGTACTCTGCCAGACCCTCGCAGTATAGCACCTCTACTTCCTGCCAGATGGAGTACTTGTTCTGGTCAGTCCATATCTCCTCTATATCCGGAACGGAATATCTTGAAATCAAAACTCTCCTCCGTTTTTCTGAATGAAGAAATCAGGCGCTGGGCCTCAATTCGGCCAGTACCAGTTCCAGCTCTATTATCTGGTCCTCTCTCCAGACTTCGAGATTCAGGGTCTCTCCTACCCATTTCCCGAAAATCAGCCTGTTGGCCTGGTACAGGCTGCTCACCGGCTTTCCATCAATCCCGGTAATTATATCTCCCACCTTCAGGCCTGCCAGGTCGCCGGGCCCCTCCCTGTCGATCTGCTGCACCAACAGCCCCCTGTTGAAATCGAGCGACAGCTCCTCGGCCAGCTCCGGGTCGATCTCAACCACCTGGATGCCGGTGGTTACCTTTCTGACCTGGCCATATTCTATAATCTCCTCCATCACCTTCCTGGCGGTGTTGCTGGGAATGGCAAACCCCATCCCCACATTGCTGTTGTTCTGGTCTCCGAAGATAATCAGGGTATTAATACCGACTACCAGGCCGTCACTGGAGACCAGCGGGCCACCGCTGTTACCCGGATTGATGGAAGCATCGATCTGTATCATGTCGTTAAATATCCTCTTGGCCCCCTTTTCCTGACGGACATCCCGGTGCAGGGCGCTGACCACTCCGGAGGTGACGGTAGGCTTGGTATCGTTGAAAAGGTAGGTAAACGGACTCCCCACCGCTATTACCGGTTCTCCTATTCTGAGCCTGTCCGAATCTCCAAGCCGGGCAAAGGGATAGTCGCTCCCCTCTATCTTCAGAAGAGCAAGGTCAAAGTTCATATCCCTCCCCTTGACCCTGGCCTGAAGCTCCGTGCTGTCGGGCAAGGTTACAATTATTTCCTCCGCGTTTCTTATCACATGCTCGTTGGTGAGGATATATCCGTCAGGGTTGACCAGGACACCGGAGGCGAAACTGGGATACTTCCTCTCCCGCCTCTCCGGTATCCTTCCAGCTCTCTGGAGAAACCATTCACGGGTGGTCCGGGCTTTGACATTTACTATCCTGGTCCGGTAGGTAGTGATGGTCACCACTGATGAGCCGACCCTGTCCACCGCGTTTATCATGGAGGTGTAATCAGACCCGGCCAGCTCTTCCCGGCTGAAATCATCGGGAGGAGCAGTCAGGAATGGCTTCATACGGCTGGCCCTCTGAAACATAACCACCGAGATAACCAGCAGCACCACGGCCACCGCGAATACGGCGCCCACTGCGTAGGGAAGAACCCTAGCCCATCTCGAATATAAATCCTTCATTCCCTATCACCCTGGTTATATGAAAAAGACAGCTCCGGCATGGCAGGGAGCCGCAAAATTACTTCTTGACCTTCTCCCAGTCGGCCAGAAAACGCTCAATCCCGACATCGGTCAAAGGATGCTTGATCAGCTGTTCGATCACCTTGAACGGGATTGTGGCTACATCCGCACCGATAAGAGCGGCTTCGTAGACATGCTGAACTGACCTTATGCTGGACACTATTACCTCGGTAGTGAAGGTATAATTGGTAAAAATGGTCATCAGGTCATCCACCAGCTCCATCCCCGGCCAGGTAATATCGTCGATCCTCCCAACAAAAGGGCTCACGAAGGTCGCTCCAGCCTTGGCGGCCAGAAGGCCCTGGTTTGCCGAGAAACATAGAGTGGCGTTGGTATCTATCCCTTCAGCGCTGAACATACCGATCGCCTTGATACCCTCCATGATGCAGGGCACCTTGATAATGATATTGTCCGCTATCCTGCAGAGTTCCCTGCCCTCTTCGACCATACCCTCGGCATCCAGCGAGACTACCTCCGCGCTGACCGGACCGGGGACGATCGAACATATCTCCTTGAGAACATCCTTGAATTCCCCTTCTTCCCTGGAAAGCAGGGTGGGATTAGTAGTTACACCGTCAAGCACTCCCAGGGCGGCCGCCTTTCTAATCTGTTCGATATTGGCGGTATCGATGAAGAATTTCATTATCTGCCTCCTTTTATGGAACTGTCTCATTCAGCAGCAAAAATTCAGTATACAAATATACTGCTCAATCCACAACCGTTTTTACAATATTAGAGAGTGGATCTTC
>WJIX01000228.1 GCA_014730075.1 bacterium
ACACGGGGCAGATCAATTACACGGTTTCGGGGATTGACCGCCTGGATGAGGAGGATATCTACAAGCAGGCACCGCGGTTTACCACCTACCTGGCCGCATCATTCAGGAAAAAGCCGTATATACTGACAGCGGGAACCAGAATAATCATCCGGGGCAGGAATACCCGTTACAGCCCCACTGACGGCGCGATAGAGAGCCAGCTCAAGAAGTACGGGGATGAATTCGACCTGTTCCTGCAGTTCGACTATATTACTGAAACCGGCTGGAGATTCGGCTCCCGGTTGGCCACCCGCCAGATCTCATCGGGGGAGGAGGCGATGGACCGGGCTTCGATTTACAACCTGGCCGGAACTGTCTCCAGGGAAATCACCGATCACTATACCGTTAATCTGGGAGGGATCTATCATACCGGATCGACCGACCTGGACGACATCTCCATCAGCGGCCTGCAGTTTACCGCGTCTGTATCAGCCGCTTACTAGCGGGGGAGGAAAATGAATAACAAGCTCCATAAAAGGGTATCGGTTCTTTCGCTGCTTCTTCTATTAATAATTTCGCTGGGGTGTTCTGAGAGGATAACAGAGACATCCGGCGGAGAGGCCCAGCTGAGGATATCCGCCTCCGGCGGAGGGGCCATCTCCCTCAGCGGGATCTCCACCTTTACCCTGACTGTAACAGGCCCCGGTATAATAGAGGCGATCAGAACTTCCCTCTTTTACGAAAACGGGTTGCTCACCGGGACAGTGGTGGTCCCGGCGGGCCCGGAAAGGGCATTTCTGATAGAGGGATTTGACGAATCCGGTGCGCTGATCTACTCGGGCAGGACCGTCACCGACGTCAGGGCGGACAAGATAACCTCACTCGAGATACAAATGCACCCTCGGATACCAATGGTCAGACTCTCCCCCTCCTATCAGATGCGGCCGTTCGGCGCGACACTGGCATACCGGGTCAGTGTTCACAACCTGGCCCAGATCAGTTCCATCCAGATAAGGATTACCAACCAGTCCGAGCTTTACGGAAACGAGTACTGGTACTATGCCGACAGTGTTATCATGAACCCGGACCTCTTAAACCAGGCCTATCTTTCCTATTATATCCCGGAATGGCCGCCCAGCGTTGTTTTCAGTCTTGGCCACCGGTACTCCTATCAGAGCATACTGGACAGCTCCGGCTACCGGGAGCTCGCCACGGTCTATTACGGCACTTACCTGCCGTATATGGCCCCTCCGGTGATTAATTATATATTCGAGCCCGAGATCATTTCCATGGTCGGTCTGGAGGGAGACACCCTCAGCGTCGAGGATATCTACCTGGAAGATTCCGAAGCGCTGATGATCGATCCCGCGGAGAGAAGGGCAGGATTCTGGAAGATGGACTGGGAATCGGAAGATCCCGACAGCGTATTGGACAGCTCTGGAAACAACCTGCACGGGACCGCAAACGGGACCACCTGGGACGAGGGTTACTGGGGAAGCGCCAGGGAATTAGACGGGGTGAATGATTATATCAGCGTGCCGGCAGATCCCCTTCTGGATATAGAAGATGGAATTACGGTCTCATTCAATGTCAAGATCCGGCCCGGCGATAATGAAGGCACCGCTGCTATTATCAGCAAGGTGTCACAGGGAGGGGCGATCAACTATCAGATCCTGCTCTCCTGGCTTACCGGAGGTGTTGGGAGCAACAGCTGCAAATTCATATTCCGCTACGGCAGCCCTCCCTACCAGCATTTCAGCGCCGAATTTCCCGATATAGCGGATAATGAGTGGAGGAATATCGTGTTTTCCTGCAGGTTCGGAGATCCCTCGTCAGCGATACTGGCGGTGCAGTACGGAAGAATCAGCGGAGGAACATGGGTGGGTGGGGATGAAGAGACTTTGCCGGCCTCAGGCCCTCTTCTCTTCGGCAGGCAGCCCGTCACCGAGGAGCCGTATTACCTCGACGGAGGGCTTGACCATATTGAGCTGTACGGGATCTACTTTGACTGGTACGCCATTGAAAGGTATTTCTTTCCAAGGTAATAATATCCGCCTGACGAACCGCCCCCATCCGGCTCTATGGAGCTTCAATCCCTCCCGGTAGATGAAAGTATGGAGATAACTATCAGCCCGAGGCAGAGGCCGGCCAGTTAACCGGTCTGCAGAATAACTGTCTCGGCAACCTCGGCGGTATAGACCTGGGAGGTGTCTATCTCTCCCTCTTTACCACTGATAAAGAGGCCCAGTATGAAGATCCAGGACAGGACCTTTCTGCTCTTTCCCCTGCTTTCCAGCTCCCCGGTGAGCTTTATCATATCCCCGGTGGCGGTGCTGTATTCTCCCCTGGCGTTGATCCCGGTGAAGGCGATCTTGATATAGCCTGGGTCTCCCGGTCTGGAAGCGCTTTCTATCTCTATTACCTTGGCGGCACCCTCAGCGCCCTTCTCCACTATGGTCTTTCCCCCTATGGTTATATCCTCGGCGAGTATAATGGGGAGGTTCAGCCCCTTCTGAAGCATCCCGGAATTCACCATGATAGAGGGGTCGAACTTGACCTTGACCTCCGTCTCTTCGGGAAGCACTACCTTTCCGGCAAAGGCTGCGGCCGGTACCAGAGCTATTACTAACAGAGCTGTAACGTAAAGTCTTATTATCTTCATCCCTGAACCTTTCTTCCTGATGATTAACGCATCCCGGCGCGGGCTGTGCGCCCGCGGCCAGTCTACTTGAGCCCGGGCAGCATATCCCGGAGCGATCTCTTGAATCTGATGGTAACCGTTTTGTCAATATTCTGGAAGGTAATCTCCCCCTCCAGGGCAAACAGGGCGTATCTTCCCTGCAGGACCCTCTTGTCGCTTGACTTGGTCCCCCAGGTGCAGGGATACTTAAGTTCGTCGAAGGCGATATGGATATCATCTCCGAGCTTCCATCTCAGCCGGACTTCCTCCCCCTCCAGAAGTTGTGTCTCCCTTGACCAGGATGGGCTCTGCCCTGAGCCGGTAACCTCTATATGAAGGTGCCCCATATCGGGTACGGTCTCCAGTATGCAGGTGTAGGTCCTCCTGCTCTTCCACCTGTTGACCTCGGCCAGGTAGGAGTCAATCGCGGCGATCTGCTCTGCGTGCTTGTCGGGGCTGAGTTTCGACCTTATCTGCTCAAGCTCCCTGGGCGCCTTGCCCAGCAGGTAGGAGGGATCGGAGGAGTTGTTGACGGTCTTTCTTATACTTTCGTATTCATCCAGGCCAGCTACCGCCGCTACTTCCTTCTTCTTCTCGGCGGTCAGCCCCAGCATTGCCTCTCCCAGTTTCTCCTCCGTGCTGCTGTAATTCTCGGCGTTGTTCATGTCGAAATCGACCTGCCTGCTTATCTCTGAAACCACCGCGGAATCGCGGTTGCTAGTTATGAACCTGGCAAAAAGATCCCAGTAGTTCAGCACCCTGTCGGAGCGCTGATAGAGCAGCGCCCCTTCGTCTCCGACATGCATCTTCTCCAGTCCCGCCAGCAGCTCGGTGTGGCTGCTGTCATAGATCAGGCTGTCCTTCCCCGGGTTGTACTTGGGCCAGATATCCCGGTTCTCAACTATATAGGCAAATTCATTTATCATGTTGTCCAGCTGCTTTATCGCCTTACCGACATTGAAATTGTAGTAGAGGTCGGCCAGGTTTGCGGCAGCCACTCCATACCCGGCGAAGAATTCCCTGACCAGCCACTTACGGCTGTACCGGTCGTAGGCCCGGTATATCTTGTTGCGCTGGTCCCCCGATGTATTCATCAGGTTGTTATCAACCGATTCCATGATATTGTCCTCTACCTTCTCAGCCCTGGGAAGCAGGAAGTTGAAGTGGTAAAGGAAGGGCATGGAATAGAGGAGTATCCATACCAGGGAAATGATACCGACAAACTTAACCACCCGGCGCATCACGTTAAGTTTCTTGTTTCTGTCTATGGCGTTAAGTATCCAGTAGAACGGCTCCTTGACCCCGCTCGGCTTGATCTTCTCCGGGGGCTTGTAGATAGACCTTCCCACATCCGCCCCTATCTTCTCCGGCTTATTCCCCGTGTTCGATATGAAAAAGATCTGGAAATCGAGCGTCCGCCCCACCACTACCCGGAGGAATTCCCTGAGCTTTACCAGAACCCCTCGCACCGTTCCGGTCCACTCACTGTCTCCTTCCACCCTCTGGAGGGTTTTCTCCAGGAAGAGGTCGAAATTCTCGGAGAGGAACTGCTCATCCTCGGGATCGATCAGCACGGCCTGATCCTCCCCCCGGTACCCCGGAAGAGTGTCCGACTTGGTTATTACCAGTCCTACCGGTATGGGCAGCCGGGCTTTCAGCGGAGAGATCTTCTCCAGCATATTCACGAAGGCTGAGGCCCTTGCCTGAATTTCCATCTCAGCCCCCATGATCTTTGGATCGAAGAAGAACAGGATGCCGTCCGCGTCAGCCATGAACGACTTGACCTTCTCCGACTGGTCCGACTCCCCGGAGATCGATACCGCCTCACCCCCGTAATCGAGAGTGACTACCGGCATCTTCTTTTTCTGGTCCAGGATGGCGTTGAACTGAAGAATTCTGGGTTGAGCGGTAGGGTCGGGGAACTCCCTTTCCCCCCTCTGGTCCACGATGGTGCCCGCCCCCCTTGCCGGGGCTATCCCCCATATAGACCTGAAGTTGGAGAGAAGCTCTGCTGAAGTTTCGTTGTCGGTAACCGATATCTGAATATTCTTGGTTACCTTGCCCTCATTGTACAGGACGGTATAATATACTGTCTTGCCGCAGTTCCGGTGGCCGAATACCCCAATTCTGGTACCCTCCGGCCAGGGCGATTTCTCCTCGCCGCCACCCTTCTTTCCCGCCTTCTTGGCGCCCTTCTTCAGGAATTTGAATATTTTAGCCATCTTCATAGTAACTTTCCCGTTTACTTGTTGATCGTTTCCCTGGCCTTCTCAACTCTCCCGTCCAATTCATTCAATCTTCCGTCGGAATAACTGTTCCAGCTTATCGGTATGATGAATGCCAGCAAAATAAACAGAAGGATCAGGAGCCCGTAGAATATATAGGCCGAATTTCTCTGGGTAAGGGCCAGCCGGAAATACCGGTAATTCGAAAAGAGAGACCTGATGTTGCTCCAGACTATCATGGCGGTCTGTTTTACCCTGTCCATGAAGCTCTCTTCCACCAGATAATCCCATTGCCGCAGATACTGCTCGAAAAGTGAGCCCTTCTTCTTCATCCTCTCGAATTCGCCCACACTCCTGAGGTGAAACTCCAGTGAATTCCGGTCTTCTGCCAGGTCCTCTCCAAGCCCCGCACGCCTCAGTTGAAGCTCCAGCAGCTTCCTCCCTCCGGTCATCCCGTTGAAATCCTCCGGAGAGAGATCCCGGGTCAGCCCGCTTCCGAACTTCTCGATAAACCTCGCTATCTCCTTCATGAAGAACCTGTTAAGCTTGAAGTTGTTGTTCAGGGACCCCTCCCTGACAAGCAGGGGCACCAGGAATTTCTCGAAGTATGTTACATCCCTCTTGGAATCCCGCCTCTCCCGGCAGTAGAGGTAAGCCCGGTTGGACTGCCCGTCGGTGTCGGCGATAGACTCGAAGAACGAGATAAGTATCTGAATGGTCAGCTGGCGCAGGTCGGAACTGCTCAGCGGCCCCTGCTTAATCCTCTCCAGGAACTGCTGGTCCACCTCCACCGCCCTCTCTCTCTGCTCCCTGAGGGCCTGGAAAACAGCGTAAATCCCGTTATAGGTCTGCAGAAAAGCCTCTATATCGAATGAATCGTAGTTCTTTTCATAGGTATCAATATACTTGAAAAGATCTGAAATATATGATTTTATTCCTTCATTCAATTCAGCGTACCTCTCAGCTCAGGACATACAATACCAGATCCTTCTTCCCAAGATCTTTCAGTTTGGCGGGGTCAGATACACCCCTGAAGATCAGTGTGACCTGATCTACCGAAGGCGATTGTAGCATATCCAGGGGATGAAGTACCACTTTATTCCGGTATGCGTTGACATCTATTTCCACCGGGTCGGTCTCACCCAACCCCCTTGCCCTGTTAAGCCCCAGCCTCACCTGCATACTCCGCCATTCATCCTCCGAGAAGAGCGATTTATTGATCAGCACTACCGCGTCTGAAATTGGGCCCTTTTGGGCCGGGTCCATTACAAGGTGTGCCAGCTCTCCTACCTCTTCCAGCCGGTTGCCGCCAAGTTCTGAGACCTTGTATGTCTTGCCCTGGTAGGTCATCGTCTCGGCCGCTTCCTCCTGGTCCAGGAGCTGATCGGGGCTGGTCTGGGCGAGAAAGGCCATGATGTCGCTCAGGGTGTCGATTATCTGATCAGCCATCTTTACCTGGTTGGCTATATCACGGTGATTATATTCCGACATCAGAAAGCCGTCCACTGATGAGATGTAAGCCCTCGATTCGCTGTTTCTTCCACTGAAGAACTTCTCGTTGAGGTAATCGGTCAACCCCGGGCGTGAATTCAGCAGGGACGAGACAACCCTGAACAGCTTCTTGAGCTGAATTATCATGTCCAGGGGGTGCCCCCCGTTATCCCCGGTCCTGAAATCATCCAGGTGAGAAGCCATATGATAAACCATGAAATACATCGTTTCGCGGAAGGCATTCTGCAGTTTTGTGGAAGCCCCCTCCAGCCCCCCGGAAGTGGAGGCGGCCATGTAGGCCCGGGTGGAAAGCTTCAGCAGGTTCTCCATCCGGTTTCTGTAATCCACCGCTCTTGACGCCAGTCTTTCATCGGCGCTTACCGTGACCGAGGGTGGGAAGTAATCGGGATCGGGTACCACCTGCGAGCCGCTGACATTGAAAAGTTCCAGCTTGATATAATGCGACGCCGGCAGGTTCGGCGGCTCCGCCAGGGTCAGTATATACTTTGGCATCTCGTATGGAGCTCTCGGTATCTCTTCTGAAGGGTCCGGGTCTCCGGTCTGGATCTTCTCCCCCTCGGAAACCCCCAGATATACCGGCACCGTGGTCTCGTTAACATCCCCTTCAGCCTTTAGAACCTCACCCCCGCTGGCCTGCTGATTGTACTCCACGTACATCCCGCAGGGCATTAATGCCTGGCACCTGCTGAGTTCGATCTTCAGGGTACTTCCGCTCAGAGTCGCGCTCACCCTTACCGGCGGCTGGCCGCCGGGCTTTTTTACCAGGCCGTAGCCGTCCCCGGCAGACGCTGCATGCCACCTGCAGAGTTCCCGGACAGAACTGTCCTGGTCCCTGAGGTGTTTCATCGACAGGAGCATCCCGTCCTGCCAGTTTACCGAATTCAAATCAAAGTCGCCCATAATCTTACCTCTGAATTTTACTAGACTTTATTGTTATCATCCAGTGATGTCAAGTTATACCTCTATCAAACGAAAGCAGAGTAACCCAGATAGGTTCTGCTCCCCATACCGCGCCTTTCCTCCCTCCCCTCGATCTCTATCATGCAATCAAGCTCTCCTGGCATGCAGTAATCAAGTACCCTCTCGATCCTGCCCCGGATTTTCCCGCCGGGGAGAAACTCCGGAATCTCTTCCGCGGGAACGTCAAGCACGGTCAGCTGATAGCTGGAATCGCACTCGGAGAAGGAAGGGCCGATAACTGTCTCTCTTCCCAGCCTCGAAACCTTCTCCCCCAGCCTGTAACGGAGCTCTTCGGGAATATCTGTTTCCGCCCTGATATTCTCTCTGAGACGGAACTGATACCCGAACAGCCTGCTCAGGACATCAGTTACTATATCCGGATTCCCTCCCCAGAGATAGAGTGAAGGCAGAAGAGAGACGAAAAGCAGAATATCATCCCTCTGGTACTCACCGCCCCCGGGATCGAAATCGAAGAGGGAGAGAAATCTCTGCAGGTGCACATCATCGATTATCCCGAACTCGTACTGCAGGGCGCTGAACCTGACCTGCGCCCTGTGCCGGATTACTGCCGAATCGAAAGGTGCCATCAGCGCCCTTCCCCTGTCCTCCCAGCTCCTGTCAGTATCCCTGGCTCCACGCAATCCGTAGAAGAACTGGTAAGGCATATAATCGACAGCGCTCTGGCTCCCGATCTCAAGGGAAATAGCCATGTCCGAAGTGAGCGCTTCACCCGGTTCAGGGTCCTGGGACCGGATCTCACCGCGGTAATTTTCGAATGTACCTACCGCCTTTATATTTATCCTGTTCAGGTCGACACCCATCCCGGAAAGGATATTCAGCGCCGTAAGGTATCCAAACCTGAAATTGCGGCCCGTGAAATCGGGCATTATGTTATTACCTTCTGTCATCTGGAGCTGTCTACCTCGACTTTGAACTGGCTGTTAATCGAGGTCCGGCCCTTGAGAAAAGACTCCAGCCGGCCCCTCAGTAGATCTATTTCATCGTCAGAGTAAAATTCCTTTTCCTTTACCTCCAACCTGACTATCACGCACTTTCTGAGCCCGTCCGAACCCTTCATCACTCCCTTTTCGCACCGGGCGCTGAGTATCCGCCTGTCGAACGTTACCGCCCAGTTCACTATCTGATCAAGAGACATCGCCCGGTCACGCCCCCTGAGCCGGTTCGATACCTCTGTCACAATCTGCTCGTCCGTTTTGGCGGGGATGGCTCCGGTTACCGGGGTTATATTCTGAAGCGACTCAATTCCTGGATGGTTTTCATACAGCTCGTTTATCTTGCCTGCCGATATTCCGTTTGCATCCATACCATTGGTTACCGTGTAATTAACAGTGATCGATTCCGGGGGCAGTTCAATCCCCGAGGAGAAGTCGAATATCAGCTTGAGCCGGCCGCCCTCGGCCAGGAGGGCGTAGAAGTTATCCGCCTTTCCGGAAAGCGCCTCGTACCGCGGCACGAAATCGTTCCCCTGGGAATCTGATACGGAAACTATCTTGACTATCTCCTCTATTCCGTCAGGTATCTCTATCTCCACCAGCCTGTTCCCACCGGTGTGCTTGAACAGAGTCCTGGCCTGTTTGTTAACGGCAAGGAAGCAGTTGAAATCAAGACGGAACGGTTTCCGGAAAACGGTCTTGTCTCCCCCTCCCGGAAGGAGAACCTTTATCCAGAAGAGCTTCCCTGCCCTTTCGGGGATTTCCATCCCGCTGCTCTTCATCATACCGAGGAAGTCAGCATCAGGGGATCCCTGGCGCCATGCCGTTGCGAAATCTCCACTTATCGGAACAAAACTGTTCTCTAGAGGTTTGAACAGATCCCTGCTCCTTCTGAGCCCTCCCCAGTCCAGCATGGTATCATCCGGAGAAAAGAGGTCCCCGGACGCAGCCTGAAGCCCGGGGCAGAATCCACCCTCTTCGTCGAAGCCGCCATCTATGCAGGGGAACCATTTGGAGAACTGAAGCTGTTTGAGCGCCTCCTCTTCTCCCCTCATAAAGATCGAACTGTCATGAAAATCATCCGCATGCCCCTCATGTTCGATCGCGATATAGATCTGCGCGCCGGCTCCGGAGAGTGCCGAAGACTGGGGAGATGAGGAAACCCTGGTGCTACCCGGTTCGACCGGCGAAATGTCGTATACCTTTCCTCCCGAGACGAAATATAACTTCATCACCCTGGCGCCAAGTATCTTCTCATCCTTCAGAGAGGAGAAGAAGAATGTGTCCCCACCCTCTCTCTCCTCCTTGTAGAAGTAGCTCGTATCGGGATCAACTATTACCGCCGGGTCAGAGCATTCCGCCTGCATTACCGTGTACGCCGGAACGGGGAACCTCATCCCCTCCGGGCATATAGATCTTATAAGGGCGCTCGAAGCAGCTTTCCAGGTATCCTTGATCCTGCTGTCTATGGTAGCCAGCTGGCTGGAATAGAGCTTCATCAGAAGCCGGAGAAGCGGGTCCATCCGGTCCGGGGATTCGGGTACCTCTTCATTCCATGCCCTGAGCTCCCTGTGCATGTCCCGGAATATCTGTTCCTCTGTCCTTGCATTCTCTTTATCCATATCATCCCACCCGGAATACTTCCTCGAATCTCTTTCTCTGATCTCCATCCTGGTAATTGCCGATCACTCTTACCGCTATCCCCAGCGGGTGCCCGGGCGCGGTTTCTATGTTCTCGAGGGAGACCGAAACATTGAACAGCCTTTTTTCATGCTTTCCGATAGCCTTGCGGACCGAGCCCTGAACATCGGAACGGTTTGCGCTGTAGAAATCGGAAAATTCCCTGTCCCAGAGGTCGCAGCCGTATTCGGGATCAAAGGGGATCGAACCGGGCCGGGTGCTGAGAATAAGCCCTACCGAATTCGATATTGAACTTTTCAGTCCTGTTCTCTTAAAGTGCCCGTTCCTCAGAACCAGGGGCAATGTCAGGTATTCCATCGGCGTCCTTAATTAAGATTGATCATTCCGCCCTTCACATTAACCTGGGCGCTTCCCTTGATATCATGGTTCGCTGCAGCTTCCGACTTGATATTTCCATTGGCCTTTATATCTATATTGGCCCCCTCGATCTTTATATCAGAGCTGGCCTTCAGGGTTATCCCCTGGTCTGCCTCCACATTGAGGTTGCTCCCGGTAACGGAAATATCCCCCTCAGTGCTTATCGAAACTGAAGGGCCCGAAAGGTCGAGGACTATCTGGTTCTTGCCGTCCTTCTGCGAGATTACTATCTGTTCGCTTCCGTCTTCGTCATTGAATACCAGCTTGTTTCCGCTCCGCGTCATGAACATCTTGACATTGTTGTCGGGCGCGTACGCCTCGCTCATCGGGAGATTTTCCTTGTTATAGAGGCATCCGATTACAACCGGGTAATCAGGGTCGCCATTCTCGAATCCGACCAGGACCTCGTCATCGAGCTCCGGAAGGGTAAACCATCCGCGATCCTTACCCGCGTGGGGGACCGCAATCCTTACCCAGGCAGTTTCTTCTGAATCGAGCCAGGGGTAACTGATCTTTACGCGCCCCATCTGATCGGGGTCTTCGATATTTATTAC
>WJIX01000229.1 GCA_014730075.1 bacterium
ATATTTTTTCAGTTTTCCGGGCATTGCCATCAATACTCCTCGAATATTCTACTTCCTGAAATAATCATTCGTGATCTCGGATATCTGGTTTCTCAGCTCAGTAAGAGATGAGAAGAATGGGTCTATGGAGGATAGCTGGTAGATCAGATCCTTGAATTCACCGTCAAATCCATAAAGCCATGTGCTGAAATCATCAATATTTCCGTAGGTCCTCCTCCTGGAGTCTATGAAATGATAGAATATGCTCCCCGATGTCATATTCGGTATTATCTCGGTCAGCTCAGCCGGTTTCCTGATCTCATTCTCTGTATCGAAAATGACTATCTGGGATGTAATGAAATGGAACTGTTCGTCGATCTTGCACCATGAGAGATATTCTACTTCATCAAGCCTCTCTTCCAGTATATCAATCAGCCTTTCACGAAGCTCCTCCAGGTCCGGGTGTTCGGTGGGGTCGATCATCCCCAGCCTTTCCGCCAGTACCTTGTCGTGAAGGGTATGACGCACCCAGGAGGCAAAATCGTTGTTGTATTCCGGGTCACCAAGCCTGGGCTGAAGCAGCCCGGCCCAGAAGTGATAGTACAGGCTCTCAGATTCAACCTCGCTGATATTCTTCTTCAGCTCCTTGAGGTTCTGTGCTCTCAGCCCGGTAGCCATCGAGGCGAGCGCGCAATCCTTTATCTGGAAAGAGCTGGATTTTCTGTTTTTGCCTGTCATCTTTCAGCTCCCTGATATCTTCTCTGAGATCATATATGAACCACAGTATGAACTCAATTAATTATATCGAATGCCATAGCAGTTTCTAAAGTTCTATTATTTACTTAATAATGCAAACAAAAAAACTATTACACAAATCATTTCGGGAAATGGCCATCTGAAAAGAGGGTAAAAACAGGTGTTCTTACCTGACCGAAGCCCGGGTTTAAGTAAAAACGGAAAGTACTCTGGAATCAGTAATTCCGCTTTATGAGGGCATGGACCAAAACGACCTTGAAGGGGTATACCGAATCTATTACTCTGTAATAAGAGATGGAGTTTTAAAGAATATCAGAATCAGATCTATGTAATTATCCGGGAGGGGAATCATGAGAATAAGGATAATTATTCTATCCGTACTGTTCATTACCGCAGCCCATGCAGGAGCAGAAGTAAGGCCTGCAACAGCCCGGCCGCAGCCGGGCAGTAAACAGTTCCTCGAGCAGGGATCGGGGGATGTGGTCTCACTGACCCCATGGTCAGGTTCATTTGATGTTGCAACAGGAGCAAGGGGGATCGCCATGGGGAGCGCGCTTGTGGCAAATCCTTACCTGAAGAGCTCATTCAGATTCAACCCCGCTCTCCTGGCGGAATCGGAGGGTCTGGAAGTGTACTACAGCATCAGGCCCATGAATGTCGGCAGATATGAAGAGGATTACTACTCTGTGGGCATGGTCATGGAGTCATCGGTGGCCGGATTCGCTCTGGATTATTCCAGATATAATTCAGACCAGTACAGCACTCTCATATTACCAGAGGGGATATATACCAGGATGGAAAGATATGATTATACCGTTACCGCCTCGGCAGGGATGAGAGTTTACCCGGGGCTGTCAGCAGGGGTAAGCCTGAAATACCATAAGAGAGGTGTCAATTATACAAGCATGAATCTGGATGACCCCGGGGGCGAAGTGATCTGGGGTGGGGACCTGGGCCTATCTTACAGGTCGAGTGGATTCTACAGTGCCGGGAGAATCGAGGACAATTTCCGTTTTGCCCTGGCATTGAGGAACTCAGGCACATCAGCTGAATCTTACGGAATCAAATATGAGCTGCCGGTAATCCTCAGAGCCGGTATCTCCTACCAGCTGTCACATGGTACAGAGTCGGGAAGGGATTTTGTGAGATTGATGCTGGCAGGAGAGTACAGGCGGTGGATGAATGATGATGGTATATATGAAGACAGCACAGATTATTTCAATTACGGAATGGAGTTCGCTTTTCAGGAAGCTATATACTTGAGGTTCGGAGGGATGGTGGCTCCCGAATACGGAATCTACGGAAGGGACGATATGGTATTATTTTACGGCGCAGGACTGGAGCTTCCCCTTGAGAGATTCTCCAGGGCGGCTGTTCCGCTCTCACTATCCCTGGATTATGCATACATACCAAGCGTAGACTCAAATTACCTCTATGACAGTGATAACAGTGCGAATGTATTAACCATAGCCCTGAGATATGGTAATCAGCTATTCTGAAAACTGATTTGATACCATTCTGTATAAAGGGAGCTTCCCCTTAAATGCGCAATAATATCAGTCCTTTGTATTAATCTTGAAAGAATTCAGCTTTTATCATAGAATGTCGAAGCAGAGATTGTCCTGTAACCGAGAATGCAGGATGGAGTTGTAATGTTAGACAGTTACTCTGACCGAGGATTATAACAAGTATTATATAAAAGGAGGATATCACTGTTATGAAAGGTGTTATACTGGCGGGTGGGCTTGGTACCAGGTTGCACCCGCTTACCAAGGTGACCAACAAGCATCTGCTGCCCGTTTACAACAAACCTATGATATTTTATCCCATCCAGTCTCTGATCAACGCCGGTATTAGTGATATACTCCTGGTGACCGGAGGGAATAACGCCGGTGATTTCCTGAGGCTGATCGGCAATGGAAAAGAATTCGGTCTGAAACATATCGATTATACATACCAGGAGGGTGAGGGGGGTATAGCCGACGCTCTTAAACTGGCCGAATACTTCTCGGCGGGCGAGAAGATCGCGGTAATGCTGGGGGATAATATCATAGAGAAGAATTTCAAGAAAGCTGCAGAAGAGTTCAGAAAGCAGGAAAGAGGGGCCAAGATCATGCTGAAGGAGGTCCCCGATCCTGAAAGGTTCGGAGTCCCTGTGCTGGATGGTGACAGGGTGGTCCGGATTGAGGAAAAACCCGATAATCCTAAATCAAAATATGCGGTTACCGGTATATACCTCTTTGATAATACGGTATTTGATATTGCCAGGACTCTGGTCCCCTCCGACAGGGGAGAGCTGGAGATAACAGATGTCAACAACGTTTATATCGAAAGAGGGGAGTTGACCTACGATATCCTGGATGGCTGGTGGACAGATGCCGGCACTTTCGCATCTCTCAACAGGGCTACAAACCTGGTAGTAAAGACAGGTGCCAACAAGCTGTAACCTGGGATCAATCGGGATGATCAGGCAAGCTCGGTAACTATATACTCCGAAAGAGCTTCTCGCCAGCTTCTCATAGGTTTCCGTCCCATCAGTGAGAGGTTGTAATTGGCAAGGGCTTCAGATCTGGGCCTGGGGGCCGGAAGGTTGAACCTGTCCGAGGAAACAGGGTTGATACTGCAGCCGGTAATCCCGGCAATTTTAAGGATTTCTACTGCTTCTTCATACCTGTTTACGAAGCCACTGTTGGCGCAGTGATACCTGCCGTAATATCCTGTCCGTATCACTCCCGAGATCTCTCTGGCCAGATCATTGGTATAGGTCGGAGAGCCATATTTATCATCCACTACATCCAGGACATCCCTGTTACTTGCGAGCTCCAGAATCTTAGGTATAAATTTCTTATCCTCTCCTGCTCCCCCGAAGAGCCAGCAGGTGTAGAAGATGTAGAAACGGTTGAGAATGTCGCGCATATATACTTCCCCGAAATATTTGGACCTGCCATAGGCATTTACAGGATCGGGATTGTCGTATTCGGTGTAGGGAGTTTCCTTCTTGCCATTGTAAATACTGCCAGTGCTGATATATACCATTACAGCATCGTTCTCGGCGCAGGCCAGGGCCACATTCCTGGTCCCCAGGGAATTTATCCTGAAGGCGCTCTCCGGGTCTTCTTCGCAGCGGTCCACGTCAGTCATAGAGGCGAGGTGAATTACCATCTCCGGCCCAAAATCAGACACCTGGCTGATCAGAGAATCGATTTCAGTGACATCGGTACCGGGAAGGTCGGTGGGCAATAGCTGATTATCCTCCTCGAGGACCCGGACCAGTGAACGGCCCAGCATACCGTTGGCTCCGGTTATGAATATCCTTGCCAAGAGCTTTCCCCCTTTATTATCCGTCTTTCCTGCTCCAGTCGTATCCTATATCGTTATCGTGAGGGTCTATTCTGTACTCGTCGGGCTCTTCGTACTGATACGGTTCGGTAACTGTGTTTATCACAAGAGCTTCCCTGGTGCCGATACATTTGAATCCGTGACATACCCCCGGGGGTATGGTTATCAGTATATGATTCCTCTCCCCGGAAAAGAATTCGTTAATCTCTCCCCTGGTTGGAGAGTTCTCCCTTCTGTCATATAGAACGATCTTCAGCATACCATGAATGGCAGTCATATAATCTGTTTGTTTTCTGTGATAGTGCCATCCCTTGACTACTCCCGGGTAGCAGGTTGTCATATATACCTGACCGAAACGGGTGAAGAAATCGTCGTCTGATCTTACTATTTCCATCAGCCGTCCGCGTTCATCCGGTATCACCTTCAGCTTCTTGACAGTTACTCCATCTATCATTTAATCTCCTCCATATATATAATTATTTACTTCAAAAGCTCGATTCTACAACGGAGCTATATGTGTGTCAAGACGGATTAGAGGTGCAGTTTTCCCCAATTATTATGCCATATCAGGTAATCGATTGATTCGCACAGTGTGCGGCTGAGTGATATTTTCAAAATCGCTTTGATTTCCCCGGCGAGGAAATCTGCTGCTCGGCTGCCCTCAGGTTCGCTCTTACCGTCCTGGAGGGGCAGAAAGCCGTGCCCGCCCGCCTTGCGGAGGGTTTTATAAAATCACTCAGCCTCCTCCAATTGCTATTTAAACTAACTTTTTATTTAACATTAGCTTGATGATATTCTGGCGCGTTATCTGGGGAAACCGCTGGATCAGGCCTCAGAATACCCAGGGGAGAGCACGGCAGATTATCAGAGAATATTAATCTTCGCGTCATCATTATTTAATTTCTGAGCTGGGAACCGGGATGCTCCGAAAGAACCGGCCAAAAGGCCGGTACGATTTCTGCGGGAGATACCGTTCACCCGTGATCGATTGTAATTGAATCCGGCACGAGGTATCCGGATAATTATTAAAACCGGGTTTAAATTGTTAAATAATGGGAGTAAAGTTACTCTTGGGGGTAGAAATTGTATTAAATATTTGATATAATATAAAAAATCGTTTTTCTCTTTTGAGATGGGTCAACATTAAGGATACTAGAGTATGAGCAAAATTCCCTTTCTTAGTCTTAAGGAGACTACCAGTAAAGTAAGAGATGAAGTTGACAGTGTAATTTCGGACATCATCGATAACACAGCGTTTGTGCTGGGACCGAGAGTGGAAAGCTTTGAAAATAAATTTGCCGGGTACTGTGGCACAAAGTACGCGGCGGGAACGAGCAGTGGGACCTCCGCCATAATTCTGGCGCTTCAGGGTTTCGGGATTGGTGAAGGAGATGAAGTTATTACAGTACCCAATACCTTCATTGCAACCGCGGAGGCGATTGCGCTGGCCGGTGCCAAGCCTGTTCTGGTGGATGTACTTAACGATACCGCCCTGATCGATCCTGGTAAGATAGAGGAGGCAATTACACCGAGGACCAGGGCTATCATGCCGGTTCACCTTTTCGGGCAGTGCTGCGACATGGACCCGATTATGGATATAGCCAGGAAGAATGACCTGATTGTCATAGAAGATGCCTGCCAGGCTCACGGAGCTACGTACAAGGGCAGGAGAGCGGGATCGCTGGGTCACGCCGGGGCCTTTTCATTCTATCCCAGTAAGAACCTCGGAGCATTCGGTGAAGGCGGAATGGTTACCTCTGATGATCTCGATTGCATAGAAATGATAAAGGGCCTTCGCCATCACGGCCAGCTGAAAAAGAACGAACATACCGTTATAGGTTACAATTACAGGCTCCAGGCGATTCAGGCAGCTGTACTGGAGGTTAAGCTGCCATACCTTGACGAACTGAATTCCAGCCGGCGGGAGCTCGCCAATAGATACAGATCCAAACTCAACGGAACAGATTACTGGATCCCTGCCGAGTCACCGGATTGCAGCTCGGTATACCATCTATTCCCGGTGGGATGCCCCGATAAGAAGAAGGTAACGGAAAGGCTCGACAGAGAAGATATTGGATGGGGAGAACATTACCCCGTTCCGGTTCATCTTCAGCCTGCCTTCTCACACCTTGAATATGGAGAGGGCTCTTTCCCGGCATCTGAAGAATTAATGAAAAAAAGTATTACTCTTCCGATGTTTCCTGAGTTGGAGATAGAACAGGTAGACAGAGTTTGTGAGGTGCTGAAAAGCATTTAAGAGGAATAGCCGTATTAACAGAGGAGGGGAGTGAGAAAGTCTGCAAAAGAGTAAATATGTTTAGCACCTAGGACAGAGAATGAGCAAAGACTCACTTGCACTGGATAAAGCAAACAGCTCGCGCGGATACAATGACCGCCCCGGGGGTCTCCGCGATGTGTCAATGGAGAAGACTGTACTCCAGGCCTCGGTAAAGAGGATTCTGGATATTCTCCTATCCGTACCCATCCTGATCCTCAGCCTGCCTTTCATCATCGCTGTCGCCATAATAATCAAATGTACATCCAGGGGACCGGTCCTCTTCAGACAGGAGAGAATCGGAAGAAACGGGAAGCCGTTCATGTTTCTGAAGCTCCGTACCATGAAGATCGGAACAAGCGACAGGAGGCACAGGGAATTCTGCAAGGATTTCATCAAGGGCTCGATTTCTTCAGATCGCTCCGGCAGCAAGAAGAGAACCTATAAGATAGTGGACGATCCCAGGATAACCGGTGTGGGAAAGTTTCTCAGAAAGAGCAGCCTGGATGAGCTCCCGCAGTTCCTGAATATCCTGAAAGGGGATATGTCCCTGGTGGGACCCAGGCCCTCCCTTAAATATGAGTATAAATATTATAATGACTGGCATAAGAGGCGTACGGCGGTTAAACCCGGGCTGACCGGACTGTGGCAGGTCAGCGGAAGGAGCAACGTCTCATTTCAGGAAATGATAAATTTAGACCTTTATTATATAGAAAACTGGTCGATTATTCTTGATATAAAGATTATATTGAGAACTGTTCCGGTTGTGCTGTTTGGTAAGGGAGCTTATTAGCTCCTCCGCTAAGAATTGGAGGCAAAGTTTTGAATATTGGAGTTATCGGTTGTGGTTACTGGGGCCCTAATCTTCTCAGGAATTTCTATAATATTGACGAGTCAAAGGTAATAACCTGCTCAGATCTGAAGGAGAAGAGGCTTCGTCACATGAAGAGCCTGTACCCTTCTGTGGAGACCACTGAGAACTACAAGGATATTATCAATAATGACGAGATAGAAGCGGTGGTAATAGCAACACCCGTATCCTCTCACTATCAGATATCCAAAGAAGCTCTGGAGGCCGGAAAGCATGTATTCGTTGAAAAACCTCTCGCCTCCAGTGTCAGGGAGGGTACGGAACTGGTGGAGATGGCCAGAAAGAAAGGCCTGGTGCTGTTCGTTGGGCATACCTTCGTTTACACTGCTGCTGTCAACAAGATCAAGGAGCTGATAAATTCGGGCGAGTTGGGAGAGATCTACTATATAACATCTTCCAGGCTGAATCTGGGCCTCTTCCAGGACGATATCAATGTGATGTGGGATCTTGCCCCCCATGATATATCGATAATGAACTATATCCTGGATTCATCGCCGGAGTCAGTAACGGCAAATGGGTATTCCTATATACAGCCGGAGATCGATGATGTGGGTTTTATTACACTGCGATACCCAGGATCGGTAGTGGCCAATATACATGTTTCATGGCTGAATCCAAACAAGATCAGGAAGACCACCGTGGTGGGGAGCAAGAAGATGCTGGTCTACGATGACGTATCCAGCCTGGAGAAGATACGTATCTATGACAAGGGTGTGGATGTAGTACCGCATTACGACACTTTCGGTGAATTCCAGCTTTCTTATAGATACGGGGATATCTCGATTCCCAAACTCAATGACGAGGAGCCCCTCAAGGTTGAGTGCCAGCATTTCATCAACTGCGTTAAGCACGGGGAAACTCCCAGGAGCAGCGGCGAGGACGGCCTTGATATAATGCTTGCCCTGGATGCCGCAGGAAGATCTATAGCTGACGGGTGCAGACAGGTAGAGATAGAGTATCCTGAGCTGTTTAAAGAATAATCAAAATAATATCAAGCAAGGAGATATCTGTTGCGAATATCTGAGAAGATTGAAAAGGGTGAAGGTTTATCTATTGATGAGGGCGTGATCATAGGTTATCTCTCCCCAAGGGGCGGTGTCAGCGAAAAGCTGATTATAGGGGACAATGGAAGGGTCCGGAGCGGTTCTGTTATCTACGCCGGATCAACCATCGGCAACAACCTGGAAACCGGGCACAACGTGGTAATAAGAGAGCAGAATGAAATAGGCGATGATTTCTCCATATGGAATAATTCAGTAATTGACTACGGCTGTAAAATCGGAAACGGGGTAAAAGTCCATTGCAACATATATATTCCTCAGTATACTGTCATCGAGGATGATGTTTTCATGGCCCCGGGTGTAACGATTGCCAACGATATCCATCCCGGTTGCCCGGAATCCGGAGAATGTATGCGCGGCCCGGTGCTGAAGAAGGGGTGCAGGCTGGGAGTTAATGTAGTTTTAGTACCCTACGTTACTATCGGGGAAGAGACCCTGGTAGGAGCCGGGTCGGTAGTCACCAGAGACCTTCCTCCGGGTGTGCTTGCATATGGCAATCCGGCGAGGGTCAAGGCCAATCTCTCAGAGCTCGATTGCAAAACGGGACGAAGAGAGGCACCCTACCGCTAAAAAGGTTCCCATTTATGGAAAACCGCAGGGAAAGTAAGAAGATATTTATTCTTGCTTCCACGCTCGTGGTAGGTGGAGCGGAGATGATTATCCGTTCTATCGCCGAAACCCTGCCGGATGAGGGTTTCCAGGTGGAGCTTCTGTTCCTGAGGGAACCTGGTAAGGTTGGAGATCTCCTGATAGGAAAAGGTTTCGATTTCAGGTCGGGAATATCCAGGAGCCGTTTCGATCCCCTGGCGCTATACATGTTGTTATCGTTATTCAGAAGGCACAGAAACAGCGTGCTCCTGTCCCTGGACCACCACAACGCTGTATTCCTGGGAGCGCTGGCATCCAGGTGGGCCGGGATAAAAGGCAGTGTGCTCTCTGTCCATTCCACCGGTCTGTGGGGGAGTGGCCGCACATTCACATTCACTGACAGGGCAGTTCTGAAACTTTATGACAGGATAGTCGCCCTCAGCGATACTCACGCCAGATACCTCGTTGAAGATGAAGAGGTTCCGGGGGATTCGGTTGAAGTAATAAATAACGGGATAGATGTAGAGAGGTTCAACCGATCATTCAGGGAAAAGAGAGGTGGAGGGATAAGAGAGGAGCTGGGACTGGAGAATGATCATACGGTGGTTACCATAGTGGCCGCTCTGAGGCCCGAAAAGAATCACCTCATGTTCCTGGAGGCAGCAGGCAGGGTGGCGGGGGAATCGGAAAGGGCAAGGTTCCTGATAGTCGGTGATGGCGAAATGAGAGAAGCCCTGGAATCGGAAGCGGGAAGAAGAAAACTGTCGGACAGGGTGTTCTTTCTGGGTAACAGAGATGATATACCGGAGATACTGGCGGCAACCGATATCTCGGTACTATCTTCTCATCCGGTAGTTGAAACCTTTCCCCTGACCGTACTGGAGGCGATGGCATGTGGATTGCCTGTGATTTCAACTGATGTCGGCTCCGTCTCCGAGATCATCTCCCACCGGGATAACGG
>WJIX01000230.1 GCA_014730075.1 bacterium
GATCGCCCCGGAAAGATTAACCCTGGCAAGGTCCGCGTTTTCCAGGTTGGCGCCGAAGAGGTTTGCGCAGCTGAGATTGGCCCCTGCCATCCAGGAGTTTCGAAGGTCCGCCTCCATCAGGTCGGCGCCCCTGAGGTCCGCCTCCTCCAGGTTGGCGCCCTTGAGCTTGACCCCGGGAAGCTTTGCGCCGGAGAGGTCCGCCTTCCTGAGGTTGATACCGCCCAGGTTTTTTCTTCTTATACGGGCTCCGGAAAGATCCGGAATGACCGCGGGGTTCTCCTGGCGCCACCTGTTCCAGGCGGAAACACCCTTCCTTATTACCGCAATGTGTTCTTCCGATGCCATTGCTGAGTATCTCCTTTACTGATGCTTTGCCCCCCATACTTAAAAATTGCACCAAAAGGGCTGAAATTCAACCTAAATCGGGGATCTTTCCGTTAAAGTTCTTTTTGAAATCGCCGATACAACGACCGGAGGAAAAGCAGATGATGATAAGAGCGATAAATTACGCCCTTCTGGGGATAAGCCGGAATATGCATCAGGCGCAGCAGAGCGCCCGGAATATATCCACTCCCGGTGAGGGCGCCCCCCGGCCCTCCCGCATATCCGGTGAGTTCGTTGAGATGATGAAGGCGAAGAGGGCGGTGGAGGCGAATATCGCCGCCCTGAAGGCGGCGGACCGGACACTGGGCTCTCTTGTAAATGTCCGCGCCTGAGAACTCCACTATCAGATTATCGTTTTAAAATCTGGCTGAAGGTGTATACTTTCATGTCAGGCAGCTTCTGATAAACCTTTTGAGGCTCCCGGGGTAGCGCGATGCGTAATGTCTACGGCACCGTAAATACAGTTTTTCACTTTACCGGGTATATCCTTATCATCCTGGGGGCGCTTCTTCTTATCCCGCTTATCCCCGCTGTTATATACGGCGAGCAGTCCGAGGGGCCGGCGACCTTTCTGGCATTCGTCATTCCAGCGGCTCTTTCTCTGGGAGCGGGGCTTCTGATGAAAAAGCTATTTCATGAGGGCAAGATCTATACCCTGCGGGCGATGCTTATCTGCGGCGCGGGCTGGACCATCTGCTCCGCGGTGGGAGCGCTGCCCTTTGTGATCGGGATCGGCTCCGGCTACCTGGACGCCTACTTCGAGACCATGAGCGGGTTCACTACCACCGGGATCACCATGTACACCGGCCTGGACCTGATGCCCAGGAGTATCCTGTTCTGGAGGTCTCTGACCCAGCTCCTGGGAGGGCTGGGTATTCTGTCGTTCTTTCTGATCATCGCGTTCAAGGGGTCCGGGGCCCATAAGCTCTACGGGGCGGAGAGCCACAAGATAGAGATGAACCGGCCGGTACCCGGATTCTTCAACACGGTGAAGATCCTGTGGGGTATCTACCTGGGATTTACCGCGGCGATATTCCTGTCGCTGTGGGCGGCGGGGATGTCCGCCTTCGACGGGCTCTGCCACGCCTTCACGGCGCTTTCGACCGGGGGGTATTCTCCGCACGATGCCAGTATCGAGTTCTACCGGATTAACGGGTACGGAAACTACAAACTGATAGAGTATATCACCATAGTGGGGATGATGATGGGGGGAATAAACTTCCTGGTCCACTACAAGGTCCTTACCGGCAGCATCAGGTCACTCTACGACAATATCGAAATGAAGTACTTCTGGGCTATTGTGGGAGGATTTGTACTGATTATAACTGCAGAGCGGTATCTGAAGATACACCCTGCCGGGCCCGCCACAGAAGGCTCGATCTGGGTGACTCTGGAGGAGAACTTCAGGATAGTCCTCTTCCAGGTCACCTCCCTTCTTACCACCACCGGGTTCGGGACCAGGGATATCGCAAGCCCCTATTTCGGGCAGGTGGCCAGGGTACTCTTTCTAACACTGATGTTCATTGGAGGTTGCGTCGGCTCTACCGGTGGCGGGTTCAAGGTGCTCCGGGTCGCCATCCTCTCCAAGCTGTTCGGAAGGGAGATGTTCCGTCTTCAGACCCCCGCCGGGAGCATCAACAAGGTAATCATAGACGGCTCTCCAATCGACATCGAGGAGCTGCAGCGGGTTGCCTCGCTCTTTTTCTGCTGGATAGTTCTGATACTGACCGGGGGGCTGGTAACCGCATTTCTATCCGAGCACGGGAGCTTCGCCTCCCTCTCGGGGATGTTCTCCGCGGTGGGGAACATAGGGCCATGCTACATCCCGGTGTCTGAGCTTAACAAGTTAAACCCTGTAATTAAAATAGTATATATATTCGGCATGCTGGCCGGGCGCCTGGAGCTTCTGCCGGCGATCATGCTGATCAATCTTCGAGCCTGGAAAAACTGACCTGAAAGGAGATCTGATGTACATAATCATAGCCGGTGCGGGAAGAGTTGGAAGCGAGATAACCAAGATAATGGTGGACAACAAGCATGATGTGGTAGTTATAGACATCGATCCTCAGGTCTGCAACGATATCTACTCCGAGACCGGGGCGATGACCATCAACGGTAACGCCACCACCATCCGGACCCTGGAGAAGGCCGGGGCCGAGAAGGCGGACGCAATCCTCTGTCTGATGCACAGCGAGGCGGATAATATCGCCTGCGCCCTGCTGGCCAGGAAATTCGAGATCCCGCATGTGATCGCCCGAATGATCGACCCCGAGTACGAGGACGCCTACAAGATGGCGGGGGTCACCCTGATCATCCGCTCCATCGACCTTCTGACCAAGCAGATCATCGTGGAGCTGGAAAATCCCAAGGTCAAGGAGGTTGCGGTAATCGGGGGCGGCAAGGCCCAGATCTACAATATCGTGATCCCCCCGGAGGCGAATGTCTCGGAGAAACCGATACGGGAGATCGTATCGATGGAGGATTTTCCGAACGAGTGCGCGTTTATGGGGATATACCGGGCCGACGAGGATGAGTTCATCATCACCAGGGGAAGCCACGTGCTTCACCCGGGAGATAACGTGTTCATCATATCGAAGAGTCAGTATATCAAGAAGGCCAGCGAGATACTCACCGCCCGGGCCTGATACCCCCGTGTATTTACTTTTCCCCGTGGCTCCTGCCGCTTATCTCGGAGATCTCTATCATCCAGACCCTGGTCTTGGGCATCATCTCCTCGTCGAACTCCCACTCCCTGCCCGAGTAATGCTCCATTATCCGGTTCAGCCCGGCCCGTTTCTTGTCTCCGTAGAGCTCCGATATCTCGCCGTATCCGATCACGCTCCGAAACGAGAAACTCCAGGAGCATGGATCGTCCCCCCCCTCAATCAGCTCCACCCCCTCCTCGAACTCGAAACAGACCCGGGGGTTTTCTTCAAAGGCGGTTATCTTCCTGCCCTTCAGGCCGGTATGAAGATAGAGGTTCTTGCCGTCGTAGCCGAAGGAGATCGGGATGATGTAAGGCTCGCCGCCTGCGATGGCCGCCAGCCTGCAGACCTTGCAGCCGGCAATTATCTCATCTATCTCTGAGCGTTTCTTTATCTCTCCGGTTCCCATTCCCGGCTCCCGCCTCCGCTATTCATCCGAGCAGGTAATCTCGTAGAGATCACCCCTGTCCAGGACCTTGATATTTCCATCCACCGTGCCGGCTATGGCGCGGTATATGTTCTTGCCCATCCCCTTCAGCTCCCGGAGGGCTTCATCCTCGATATCTCCTACCAGCAGCAGGTCGAATCGCTCATTTCCCAGGGTCTTGAGAGAACTGAAGGAACCGTCGTAGATATCCTTCTCCATATTCTCGATCACATCTGTCGCCCCTGAGGAGGTATCATGTATCAGAAACAGCGGAGCTGAACCGAATTCCCGGCTGGGTATGCTGTCCAGCCCGTTGTCCTGATCAACAGGCACGCATATCTTCATCGCTGCAACTCCTTTCCAGCACCGGGCGCCTCGCCCGGAAAACTACCTTTTACTTTCCGTCTAATTCACTATACAGCGATATCCCGTTTTTAACAATCTAAAATCTTCCCCTTTTATTTCCTTTGAAATCCGGGAGTGCCGGCGGTATAATCTGCCAGAGAAATCCCTGATAAGATCAGAGGTAAGGAGAAATAATGAAAAAGGGTCTGTCCATTGCCGCGCTGGTAATAATTGTAGTTGTAATAATAGGGTTTATCCTGATCATGGTCAACAAGGACCGGCTGGTCAATATGGCGGTGACCAGGGCGGTAGACAGCATAGAGACCGCCACCCTGAAGAGCGACCAGCTTCCCATCAGCAAGGAGCAGGCAGAGGCGCTGTTTGACAGGACAAGACAGAAGATCAAAGCGGGCGAGATGAGCCAGGAAAAAGCCCGTGAGCTGATAAACCGCTTCAGGGAGTTCTATGATGACAAGAAGCTCGACTCCGAGGAGATACAGAAGCTGATCGATACCCTGGAGTCTGCTGCGAAGTAGAGTTGTCTGGCCCCTGCGGTTACTCCCGCGTTTTTCTTCCCACCGGCATTATCGCTATGGGGCGCTCCCTGTCGGGAAGGTCCAGAACATCCTCTACCTCATTATCTCTGAACGCCCCTATGACCACTGTGCCCAGCTTCAGTGATTCGCACTGAAGGTATATATTCTGCATGGCGGCCCCAACCTCTATCGGAACGTATATTTCCGCCCTGTTTCCGTATTTACTTTCAACCCGCGCATAGACGGCGGTGATAATAATATCCACCGCGCAGTCTTTTACATAGCTCTGCCCCAGAGAGGCTGCGGCCAACTCACCCCTGAGGTCTTCAGAACCTTTCCTGACCAGGGAATGCTCCATCGCAAGATATTTGTACAGCCCCTTCTCCAGCCCGGTGACCTCTCCGGCGGCAACGTACACCTCCAGCGGGTAGAGGGCTCCGGCCGACGGGGCGGTCCTCAGGCCCCCGATCCACTTGCGGTCCTGGAACCAGCGCCTGGGCCTCTCCATCCTCCTGGTGACGCCCTGAGCCGCCCAGAGAAGCTGGGACAGCTCCTCCATCGAAAGAGGGCCTTCGGCATAGCTTCTGACCGACCTTCTCTGCTCCATCGCCTTTTCCAGCGAGATCTGGCCGTCTGTTACCGGCGCCGGCAGTTTTATTTCAGCTTCGCCGGCGATGGCAGATCCGAAGATCAGGCTGAACAGTAGGGTCAGGAGTACAATCGGCTGAGCTTTCATTACTTTTCTCCTCTCTCTTAAGTTTGAAAACTCCTGTTACAGTTAATCCCGGCGGTAGACCACTCTTCCTCCCACTATGGTATAATCCACCCTGGCGCTCATGATCTGATCATGGGGGATACTCATAAGGTCCCGGTCGTAGATCACCATATCCGCCAGGTACCCTTCCCTGATCATACCCTTTCGATCCTCCATGAACTGGGCGTACGCTGATCCCAGGGTATAGAGCTCTATCGCCTTCTCCATGCTGAGCTTCTGTTCCGGGAACCAACCCTCCCCCTCCTCTCCGGCGCGCGCCTTTCTGGTAACCGCAGCGTAAATCCCCTGAAGAGGGTCTATCGGCTCCACCGGGTAATCGGTCCCGAATGCTATATCCGCTCCGGCATCCAGCAGCGACTGCCAGGCGTAGGCCCAGCGGCTTCTCTTTTGCCCTATTCTCTTCTCGCAGAACCGCTTGTCTGTGATGCAGTGGGTCGGCTGCATCGATGCGATAACCCCCAGTCCGGCAAACCTCAGAATATCATCCTCTGTCAGAAGCTGGGCGTGCTCGGCCCGGTGCCGGCTGTCGCGGATGCCGTTGACCTGGCGCGCCTTCTCATAGGCGTTCAGGACCCAGTGGTTTCCTCTTGTTCCGATCGCGTGTATCCCTATCTGAAACCCCAGGCTGTCCGCTCTCAGAACCCGCCTCTCCAGCTCCTCATATTCCATCTGAGGAAGGCCGGTATTCCCCACCTCCCCCTCAAATGGTTCGAACATCATGGCGGTGGCGGAGCCGAGGGTCCCGTCCATGAAGTCCTTGAGGATGCCGAACCTTATCCAGTTGCCATCCGGGGGATACTCTTTCTTCAGCTTATTATATTCTATCAGCTTACCCAGGCTGTAGGTCAACCTCTTCGACACATCCACCCGTAGGGTCAGCTCTCCGCTGTCCATGAACTCCTGATAGACGGCAAAATCCGCATCCTCGGGGAGCTGTATGCTGGTAACCCCGGTACGGGCGGCCATCTCGAATGCGGCCTGCCACTTTCTTCTCTTATCATTCTCCCCGCCCGGTTTATCAGCGTCCCCGGGGAGTTTTATCAGCTCCTCGGCCGCTTCTTTAAGTATACCGGTTGGCTCCCCGGTCACCGGGTTACGCTGAATCTTTCCGCCCGCCGGGTCCGGTGTATCCCTGTCGATACCGGAGATATCCAGGACATAGCTGTTGACCAGCACCGAATGTCCGTCCACCCGGCCCAGAACCACCGGGTTATCGGGAGATACCGGGTCTATAAGCTCCCTGTCAGGCCACTTCTTATCGGGGAACATCTCGTGATCCCATCTGCCCCCCCTGATCAGAACACCCGGCTCCACCCCGGATACCTTCTCCCTGACCCTACCGGTTATGACACCCGGATCGGTTATGTACCTCAGGTCTATGTAATCCGGGTCTATCGGGCCGAAATGTATATGGGCGTCATTGAAACCGGGAATGACAAGCCTCCCCCCGGCATCTATCACTTCGGTCTCTCCATCCTCTATATACCGGCCGATCTCTTCACTCGAACCCACCGCGATGACCTCTTCCCCTTTGACCGCCACCGCCTCCGCCCTGGGGTTATCGCTATCTATGGTCACCACCTTGCCGTTTACCACCGCAAGATCGGCCGTCTGGACCTGCTGCTTTGAGCAGCCGGATGCGGCAAGCAGGATCAGCGCCGCTGCTACAAAGATTCTTCTGAAATGCATATCTTCCTCCCTCGTGCAGTCTGATTTCTCTGTATTATAAACCGGGCCGCCGCCCTCTTCCACCATTTTCCAGCGCGAACCCGGATAGTGCAGGGCACAGGCCGGTTCAGCCCGGTCACAACAGAAAGTGACGCAGATAGTAATACCGGGAATCGCTGCTTCAGGAAAAAGCTTCCCACTCGAATAAAAGGCTGTAGGGCGAGAGCACTGCAATCGCCTCAGTGCCCTCGCCCTGTAGAGCCGCCGCTAATAGGGGGACCCCATCAAATCTCCATTTCGAAGATGAGCCGCTTCGTCAACACGGAAAAGATTAACTGCCGTTTTCTTATAATTCATGTAGTTTTGGGCCATACCATTTAATTCCTCCAGGTTCCCGGCCGCCTCTACCACTCAGCTCCCCTTACGCTCCAGAGCCCTGTCTACCGCCTCCAGGAGAAGCTCAGGTTTTACCGGCTTTGTGATGAACTGGTCCCGGGAAATCCAGATGCTGTCCATCTTCCCTTCCCTCCTGCCCACCATGGTGAGCAGGATGAGTGGGATTCGGGCAGTCTTCCCATTTCGCCGGATCTCTCCGGCCAGGTCAAATCCCTGGCTGAGCCCACCGATCATCAGGTCCAGTATTATCACATCCGGATCTGCGGCGAGAACCTTCCTGCTTCCCTCGGCGCAGTCAAATGCTGATACCACCTCATACCCGCTTTTTCGAAGTATCATGATAGCCAGCTCCACGAACTGCCGGTCATCATCTATGACAATTATCCTGGCCATTCATGCCTCTTCTCGCCGGAGACGCCTAATTGCTCTCTCTCGAGCTGACTATCTTCCGGGCAACGATACCGGCCGCTCTGATCAGGGGATACCCCGCCGGTGAAGCCGTCAGAAGTGGGTGGGTCCCTATCTGGGCGATCAGTATCGAATTTATACTCATTCTGTTCTGTATCATGAACCCGATAAGGTTGGTCAGTTCTCCCACGGTGGTCCCTCCGACGACCTCCCCGCCCAGAAGAACACCTGAATCCCTGGCCACCACCAGCTTGACTATCTGCTTCTGCGCGCCCGGGAGGGTGCCGGGATGCCTGTCCACACCCTCGAAGGCTCCGGTAACAACATTGAATCCCGCTTCTTTCGCCTTGAATTCAGTAAGCCCGGCGCAGCCGAAGCCCCAATCCCCAATGGCGGTGGAGAAAATCGAAATGGTGCCGCTGAAGGTCTTGACCGCGGACAGCCTGTACAGGTTGATCCCCGCAATCCTAGCTTCCGCACATGCGGTGGAGGCGAGCATCACGTTACAGGGTTTCCTGGTTACGAAATCGCGTTTTTCGGCGCAGTCGCCCACCGCAAAGACATCCGGGTCATCCGTTCTCATGTACTCATCCACATGTATGAATCCCTGGCCGTTTACCTCCAGCCCGGAGTCCCTGGCCAGGGTCGAATTGGGGCTGTAACCGACAGACAGGACCACCGCGTCCGCCTCCAGCATCTTCCCGCTGTTAAGACGCACCCCGGTCACCCGGC
>WJIX01000231.1 GCA_014730075.1 bacterium
CCATTGCCTTTCTCCCATTCTTCCTCGATATCGCCGTTATTTCGTTATTCCCACCCTTTATTCTTACGTCGTAGTAGAGATGGCTGATCTTTCTTCTGCCGGCATCGATATCCTTTCTTCCTATCTTCTCGATCCCCACCGGCAGGCCGTTTACATAGAGATCTATCCTGGACCCTATATCCGAAGTAACCGCTACCTCTATCCGGTCACGTTTCCTGTATACTCTGCCCTCCTCGGGGCGGGTTATCTCCAGCATCAGTTCCTTCTGGGCACGCCGTAGCGGTTTTCTCTGAACAAGCAGCCCGGCAAGGTCCTCAGCCACCGGCAGATACCCTTTGGGGGGTACAGCCTTGACCTCGACTCTCCTGTTTCTGGACCTTCCCTCCGGTGTGCTGTTGGTTGCGACCGGCTCCCTGGCTCCCCTGCCGGTAAAATCGAGATGTCCTTCATCGATCCCATTCATTCTGAAGAGCTGGAAAACGGAACGGGCCCTGGCCATGGAAAGCTCCAGGTTGGAGGGGAATTCCTCCGTGCTAATGGGGATGCTGTCAGTATGCCCTATTATCTGGAGCTCCCATTCAGGGTGGTTTCTGAGCCAGAGCGAAAGCCCTGCTACCCGCTTCAGTGGAATCCCCTGTATGAGATCGCTCCCAGCCCGGAAGTTTCTGTCGTCAAACACCAATACGGTGTATGGCGGTGAAGGCAGAGAGTCAGATTCCTCATCCCCTGAAACAGTATCTGCCATCTGCGTGGCAGCGCTGTCCACCACAGCGTAACCGGCAATCCGGTCATTGCGGCAGGGAGGCTTGGGTGTTCTTTGATCCCCGTAATCCTTCCCGTCGTCCTCCATGTAAAACCGGCTTTTCTCCAGCGGAAAATCAATCCGCCAGCTTCCGGAAGGAGGCAGATCTACAATTACCTCTCCCTTCTCGCCCAGACCATAATGCCCCGCGTCGGCAGGAGTAAGGGAATCTGGCAGCGACTGGGGGTCGATCCTGAGAACGTGGACTCCTTCGTTAATCCCCGGCATGGAATACCGGCCGGTCGAATCGGTCACGCAGTAGGTACCATTCTCCATATAAACCGAAATATCCGCCACTCCCGGTTCTCCCCGTTCCCTGCTTCCACTGCTGTTGAGGTCAAGAAAAACATTCCCCAGCACTATCCCCTTTCTGGTAAATACCCCCTCCACCAGCTTGATGGAAGCTGTTGAAGCTTCCGAATATACTTCTTCGCCGTATTCGGATACTCCGCTTACCTTCGCGGTAGCGGCAAGGTTGCCCCGCTGCTGCCCCACCTTTACCCTCAGCCTGAAATAGATTTTCTTCTCTTCACCCGGCCCCAGAGAGCCTATCTTCCACCGGATCCTGTTCCCGTTGATTTCCGGAGCCATGCTCCCCCCTGCGTATCCGAATCCGGCACAGAGGTTTTCGGTCACCACCAGGCTGTCCATCATGGTCTCCCCGGTCATATTGGCTACGGTGAGGATACAGCTCAGCAGGTCCCCTATACCCGCTACCGGTTCCTTAATGGACTGCTGGACTGAAAGCATCGGGATACCGGTCTTTACCAGGACATCCCTCACTCTGTCGCTGGCACCCTGGTTGACCATGGAAAAAGATTCCACCTCAAACTCCATCCTGCTGCCCGCAAATGACCTGAACCTGCCGGGGGTGGCAGAGAGCCTCAACCCTGTTTCAACACCCCCACCCGGCGGCACTGGCCCCAGCCGGGCCATGAATGACGATCCGGTGGGAATAACCGCACCGGCCGAATCGACGAAATCAACCTGCCAACCCTCCGGCAGCCCTGCTGAGTCTGGCAATGAAACGGCCAGGGTATCGGTAAAATTGCCCCTGTTCAATATCTCGTGCTGAAAAATATATACGGAGTCTTGCATATTCAGGGTATGAACTACCATATCCCCCACTGACCCATCTTCTGCCTCCGGCCTGCCCCTGGGACCTATATGCACCTGGCTGTATGCACCTACCTGTACCGAGATCTCGTTTGAAAAAGTCTGGTAGGGACGTGAGTCGCCACCGGTGTAATCGGCGAAAGAGGAATTGAAGACCGGCGTGCTGAGATGCTGCTGATCCACTTCCACCATGAAGGATATATTTCCTTCCAGGCCGGGGGGGATCTGGTCAACCAAAAGCCGGATTCCCTTTACCCTTTCCGCCGGAGGAGGGACCTCTGCCCAGCTTTCCGATTCTCCATCCAGGTATTCGAAAATTCCGGGGACTGTCGATATCAGAGATCCGCTGATATACCTGGTGTTATTAATATTTCCACTGTAGTCTATGTAATCGGTAATGATAAGATCGCGGGCGGTCCTGCTCCCGCTGTTTTCGAAATCTATGGTGAAACGTATGGTATCGCCGGGCATTACCTCCCCGCGGTCCGAGGCCAGACGCAGTGGCACGCGCGCTTCATCCCTTGCCAGGGCCATTACCACATTATTCCGGTCTGACCTGGAGGTGTCTGTCTGAGATACCGCGGTCAGGTTCAGAAGGGATCTTTCTCCGCCGGCCAGGCCACCTGGCAGGCTCGCTGAAACAAGCAGGGACGCAGACTCCCCGGAGGCCATTGGCCCCACTGAGGTTACTGCCTCCTCCCCGGGGTCAACCGCACCATCTCCATCCTCATCCAGATAGATATCGATGGAGCTGAAGGAAAAATCGGAGGGTGGGATCAGCTCACAAAACAGGTCATAGCTGTCTGGAGCGTTACCGCCGTTGTTAATGGTAAAGGGGAAGCTCACCTGCCCGCCGCTGAAGGCAGAATCAACCAGGGCCGGCGAACCCGCGGTTCCGTCAGGCAGGACCAGGGGTGAATAGACCGGAAGCACATCGAAAGTCAGTTCATTTGAAAAAGCGGTCAACCTTCCGTTCTGATATCCGTAGGTAGCGTAAGAGCAGCTGGATATGGAGCTGCCGGCCGGTGGAATATCAGCCATGATATCGCTGGAACAGAAACACAGGAGGATATAGAGCAGCAGAAGAAGCCTTTTGAAAGGCTTCCCGGAGTTAGCGATTTCTGTGTTTCCGTATCCCAATTCGCACCAGCCGGCAGAATCATTGATTTAACTTTTGACAGCGCTTCGTTATCCCCTGGTAATATTGAACAAGAGGCCGGGCAATTACGCTCCGCCTCTTAAAACCAGTCAACCTGATGGCGGGTAGGCGGGGCAAAACACCCCGCCATCCCGCCTGAGATTCTACTCGGCGATGATCCTGACAACGAAACTTACTCCGTCGGCAGTTCCAACGCCTCCTGCCAGTGTTCCAGTCAGCACCCAGCGTACGCTGGTAACATTGGCGTCATAATTGGCCGGAGCGCCTCCCCCTCCGCTGGCCGGCGTATAGGTCCAGGTGGACCCGCCGTCATCGGAGAATTCAATCGCGATCCCGGTAATCCCGGCCGCCAGGGTGCCTGATGAAGCAGAACCCACCCTGTACTGTGTCCAGTTGGGCACGGGGTCGTAGATAACGATCGAATCCAGGGAAGCAGTCCCCACATTGGAATAATCGGTTCTGTAGGTCAGCTCCGTCCCGGGCAGCTGATCTCCTCCTGGATTGACCGACTTGGCCAGGACCAGGTTGCCCGCTACTATGGTGGTTACATCCAGAGCCGAATCGGTGGCCCCGTATGTGTTACCGGTAACAGTAATAGTCCCGTTCTCCACCGTCCCCACGGACACACCGCCGGGTATGGATATCTGAACTACTATATCCTCGGAAGCTCCCGCAGTCAGAGTTACGGAGTTTATCGGGTTGTTGGAAGTGTCAAAGAAAGCATAACTCCATCCGTTCGAACTGACGAAACTGAGCATGAAGGTATCGTCAACATTGCCGGTGTTGGTCACGGTGTGGTCATACCTGACCGTTCCATTCGCGGTACCGGTACCTGTTCTATCCGGCACAATCTGCACGGTGGAAGCGTTGTTGACAGTAACGGTATTGGTTATCTCGTCGAAGATGGAGCCGTTGTTGTTGGAGGTAGCCCTCAGGGTTACGTTGTTGACGCCTGGGGCTTCACCACCGGGCACCGCCACTCTGGCGATCACCTGAACTTCACTTCCTCCCGCAACCGGGCCTATCCCGGTAATGGGGGTCAATTCCGGAAGATCAAGAACCCCATTCCCGTTACTGTCTTCGTAGAAGGTAACGGTCCATCCGGCCGGGAAGGCGGAAGAGAGCGAGAAGTTATCGCTTGAACCTCCGGTGTTTACTATATCCAGGGCGAAATCTACGTTCTGCCCCGGATCGGCATTCTGGTTTACCGGGGTGTCATCCACACCGGGAACACCGTCGTAATTACCGATATCAACCGCTGCCGGGTTGACCTGTGTTATCTCGTCGGTGGTAAGGTTGGATACAGCCGGATCGTTGGCCGACTCTGCTTCGACTACAGCCAGGTATGGCCCGCCCGCGGCGGCATCGCCCGGCACACCTACCCTGACAATGAAGCTGGCCGTATTCCCAGGATTGACTGACCCCACATCCACGATTCCATCTGTTCCGGAATCGTTAAGGGGAGTAACCCCATCCATCCTGAAGAACTGAACACTCCAGCCGGCGGGAACAGTAGATGAGGGATCAAGAATTATATTTATCTCATCCGCACTGTTTCCGTCATTCCTCACGGTGTTGATGAAATCAACGGAACTGTTCGCCCATGCCTGGGCTACCGACTGAGAATCATCGTCATAGTTGGGGGGTGTACCCGCTCCTGGCGCTCCGTCAGGGCCAACCAGTACGTCGGCTGCCACATTGACGTTGATCTGGGTGTTATTGGTGGTCACCACTGTCGGATCGGGAGTCCCCGGATTATTATCCACATACGCTACCGCGCCGCTGTTATTGATGATACCAGCGGGCATGGCGGCAGGCACATTCAGATCGTAGGTAAAGTTGTAATTCTGCCCAACGGTCATATCCCCGCTGGTAATATAGGCAACCGCGATGTCGCCAGCTGCGCTGGTGGTCGACCAGGCCCATGTTTCCGGAGAACCGGCCGTAGAGCTGCCCGCGGGCAGGTAGAGCACCGTGCCACCGGCAGGCGCTCCTGAGGGCGAACCGGCCAGTGCAAGCGGATTGCTGGTAGAGGGATCCACCGGAATCACATCATAGATAAGAACACCGGTAAGACCGACAGAGGGAACGGTAACGCCGTGAGCGTCGTCGCTTCCCACGTTAGAGCCGGTTACCGTATAGGTAATGGCAGCCCCGGGGTCCACGTTGGCAGGGAGGCCTGACATGGTTGCAGTGAGGCTGGCATCGCTTACCACATCTGTCCTGTGGTAATTCCTGGTGTCTGCCTCTGATCCGTCACCCACCGATGTGCCTTCAATCCCCACGTAGGCAACCTCTCCGGCCGCCGCGGTTCCGGGCACCTGATATGAGACCAGCAGGGATACATTTCCGCCAGCAGCGATCGGGCCCACGTTTCCGGGTACGCCCCCGGAGGATATGGCGGGCTCCCCTCCATCGAGGACCCCATTCCCGTTCTGGTCGTGATAAACGGTTATATCTCCTATACCCAGAGTCATGGTACTGTTAGCGCCGTCCAGTAAGGGCACTATGGAGTATGTATCACTGTCGTTACCGGTATTGGTCAGCGAATAGCTGTAATAAAGTGTCTGCCCCGGTATGGCAGTCTGAACCATTGCCGGGGTTACCGGCGGGGTTTCTCCTGAATCATCAGGAATAATGGAAACACCGTATACCGGGAGTACTACGGTTGTGACCTGGTTGGATGTGGCTGTATAGGTATTTCCGGCCAGGTCCTCGAATGTGGCCGAAGCCTGGTTCTGGATCGTGGTCCCGGCCGGTGTCTGAGCTTGCGCACCCGACGCCGCAATCAGCGCCATAAATGCGAAGGCCAGCACGAGACCGGTTAGTCTTTTCGTGCTCATAATACCACCTTCCTTGCTAAAACGAACTCTCTGAAATCGGCGCGCAGTCCCCTGTAGTGAACGCACACGGTAACTCACGGGGTGAAGCGCTCGATTTCATTATTTGATTCTCACTCTGTAAGCGGCCCTGATTATCCCGGAGACTTCCAGTACTTCCTTCATCTCCCACCTGATATGGGTAATCATCCCCGGGTCCGCCTTCTTGACTTCTTCCCGAGCTGTACCCTCGTTCACCACGTAAGTCACCGGGGCTTTCTGATAGGATTTGCCCCCGTCAATGCTGAACAGCGGCATAAGGTGCTCATTCCGAAGGGCCGAATCCTCGATATAAACCGTACCGGGGGGGACAGGCCCCACAAACTCCACTCCGGCGGCCGGAACAGACCCTTTATTGCTGTAGCTTATGGTATACTCGATGACATCGGTGGGCTCCACCCTCTCGGCCGGCACCGCCACCTCCATATCATTCCTGTCCTTGACTATCTTCCGGGCCTGCATTCTGCCCTCCAGCGACGGCGCCTGCGCCGAGGCCGATATTGCAAAAGACAGGACGGCGAGAAAGACAACTGACGTTCTGAAAAGAACTTTCATTCCTCTCCTCCTTTCTTGACTCCTCTTTAGTGTTGACTGCTGCTCTCTGTTAAACAGGAGAAATGATGTTTTAATTTTCGGTCAGGGGAAGATTCCGACTCCTGCAGTCGTAGAATCAGGCGGCAATGGATGTGCCACATCCGGGGACTTTAGTCACAAATCGGGGGACAGGGGCCTGAACAGAAGGGACTAAAGTCCCTAACTTGATGTATGACAAAGAGAAAGAAGCAGGGCAACAGAAGGAACGGTGGGGAATCATTGGGAACAACAGGTAACGCTGAGCCGGTATCGACTATCACTGACCATTTCAAAAACGGGCGCCCGGTTCGCATTATGCAATGGCTCAGCCAGGAAAGGTAATGGATATTAATGCTAAACAATTACTTTATTAAAACGAAGAATCTAATATAATATACGGGAGCCGGCAAGCTGCCGGAACCGGAAATTACCGAATTACTGAAAATGATAGAACAGGCTGAATTCAGGCGCGCCGAAAGGAAGGAACTGGGATGAGCAAATCAAGGAAGAAGGGCACACCAGAGATAAACCCGAAAAATATCAAGAGGGTGGCGATCCTTACCGGAGGCGGTGACTGCCCCGGGCTCAACGCGGTGATAAGGGGATTCGTCCGCTGCTGCAACAAGGTCTACGGGTGGAAGGTAATCGGGATCAAGGATGGGTTCGACGGGATCCTTTCCGAGGACTTTGTGGAAATAGCCACCGGGGACACCAGGGGGCTGCAGGTTCTGGGAGGAACCATACTGGGAACCTCCAATCGCGGCAACCCTATGAAGTACCCGGTAGAAGAAGATGGGATAATCGTCACCAAGGACGTTACTCCTCAAATAGTAAAGAACCTGAACAAACACAAGATAGACGTTCTGGTAACGGTGGGTGGAGATGGGACCATGAAGATAGCGGAGGCAATACTCAAGATGGGGTTCCCGGTTATAGGAGTTCCCAAGACCATAGATAATGATCTGGGTGCTACAGATGTAACTTTCGGCTACAACAGCGCGGTTGCCTGCGCCACCAACGCCCTGGACAAGCTTCACACCACCGCGGAGAGCCACCACCGGGCCCTGGTCCTTGAGGTCATGGGCAGAGACTGCGGATGGATAGCTCTGGAAGCCGGCATCGCGGGCGGAGCTGATGTCATACTTATCCCGGAGATACCATTCGACATGGATGCGGTTAACCGGCATATCCACGACCGGAAGAAATCGGGGAGCAGGTTCTGTATTATCGCGGTGGCCGAAGGGGCATTCCCTGACGGGGGATCAAAGGTATACAAGAAAAAACCGGGCCCGGACGGGACCCCCGGCAAGTTAGGCGGGATAGCGGACTGGGTGGCCGATAAAATCAGCTTCGCGACCGAAATAGAAACAAGGGTGGCGGTGCTGGGGCATCTCCAGAGGGGAGGCGCTCCCACCACCTTTGACAGGGTGCTGGCAACCCGGTTCGGAGTAGAGGCAGGCCACCTGATAGCTAATGGTGAGATCGGGAAAATCGTCTGCCTCAAGGGACGGGCAATCAAATCTTATGACATAAAGTCCGCCATAAAGGAGCTTAAGGTAGTCAACCCGGACGGGCAGACCGTCAGAACGGCGGAAGCCCTGGGAATATGCATGGGCCGGGCTAATAAATACGACAAGAAGGACTGACCGCCACCGGACAGCACCCCATGAA
>WJIX01000232.1 GCA_014730075.1 bacterium
ATAAGATCGACATGCTCATAGAAGAAGAACATAAACATGTGGTGAAGATCTCGGAGGAGATCAGAAAAGTATCCGGAAAGTAAGATATAACCTGGCATGATATACCCCGCTTTACCGCTTGAGGCCGGTGACTGATATGACAGCGAAGGAAAAGATAAAACTAAGAGAAGGACTGGAATCTCTATACTGCAGGTACAACCGCAGGGAGTATGTGGGGACCGATCCCGTGCTGTTCCTCTATGATTACCAGAATATCCGGGACAGGGAAATTGCTGGGCTGATATCATCCTCACTGGCCTTTGGGAACGTAAAACAGATAATAAGCAGTGTTGGGACGGTCCTGAATGCGCTCGGCCCCTCACCTCACGAGGTATTGCTGTCGGACAATCCTATTGATCCCGGCGGCAGGTTAGATCGGTTCAAACACCGGTGGATCGACTCTCGCCAGATTCACCGGTTGCTGACCTCCATCCGGAAAGCTGTGCGGAGATATGGATCTCTGGAAAACTGTTTTCAATCCAGCATGAATGGCTCGGCAGGGGATATCAATTCAGCCCTGATAGGTTTCGTGGATGAGATCGACGGAGGCTGCCTCAGAAAGGGATTCCTTCCCTGCCCCGAACGGGGCAGCCCCTGCAAGAGGCTCAATCTGTATCTTCGCTGGATGATCCGAAATGATGATGTTGATCCAGGTGGCTGGAGCTGCGCCTCGCCCTCACAGCTCACGGTACCTCTGGATACGCACATGTACAGGCTGGCCAGGAAGCTGGGACTGACCGAAAGAAACCAGAAGGATATGAAAACCGCCCTGGAAATAACGGCATCTTTCAGAGAAATCTCCCCGGAAGACCCGGTGAAGTACGATTTCGCACTTACCCGGCTGGGGATAATAAATGACCGGCAGATGAGGGAGCTGGAAGAGAAGCTGGAGGGAATGAGCTGCCGGTATGCCGGAGCAAAACAGCCCCGGACAAATTGAGCTGTCAGATAATAAATCGGTAACCCTGAATGGACTGAGAAGAAAGGTGATTCCATGATTAATGAAAAGGTAAACAAGGCATTCAATGAGCAGATTCAGAAAGAGATGTATTCCGCCTATCTTTACCTTTCCATGGCCACGCAATTCTACGCCGACGGCCTGGAAGGTATTTCGCAGTGGCTTCGCTCACAGGCACTCGAGGAACTCACTCACGCCATGAAATTCTTCGACCACATCACCGAACGTGACGGCAGGGTGGAGCTGGAGGCAATAGAAAAACCTCCCTCCGAATGGGATTCCCCGGTAAGCGCGTTCAAAGACGCCCTCAAGCATGAGGAGTATATAACCGGCGAGATTAACAATCTGGTCGATCTGACCGAGAAGGAGAAGGACTACGCCTCCAAGACACTTCTTCAGTGGTTCGTGGATGAACAGGTCGAAGAGGAAGGCTCTGTCTCAAAGGTCCTGCAGGAGCTTGAGATGGTCAAGGAATCGCCGCACGGGCTTCTGATGGTGGACAAGGAGCTGGGAGGCCGAACCATAGCAGCAGAACAGGAGGAAGAAGAGTAACCGGCAGTATCTCAGGGCGCGGCGGAGCTTATCCGCCGCGCCTGTTAATAAAGGCCGGCGGTTTCCCCGCGTCCCCGGCCCCTGAAATACCCCTCACCTATGCTCTCGAAAGGCGGGAAAAGTGAAATTTTCCACAAACATAATAGTAGCTTTTTGCCTTTGCGTTTTGACCGTCATTTCGCTGGCAGACGCTTTATCAGGACAGGAAGAAAAAATGAAGAAACTCAGTAAAGAAGAGGAAAGGGTTATAGTCCACAAGGGAACGGAAAAGCCGTTTTCCGGGAAATATTACAGGCATGACGCCGAGGGTATCTATACCTGCAAGAGGTGCGGAACCCCACTGTTCAGCTCAAGTGATAAATTCGATTCCGGCTGCGGATGGCCAAGTTTCGATGACGAGATACCGGGTGCGGTAAACCGGCAGCCCGACGCCGACGGGATCAGAACCGAGATCACCTGCGCCAATTGCGGCGCGCACCTGGGCCATGTCTTCTTCGGGGAGGGTTTGACTGACAAGAACCTCCGGCACTGTGTAAATTCCATATCGATGGATTTTATTCCGGCCGACCGAGAAAGGACAGAAACTGCCATATTCGCCGGAGGATGCTTCTGGGGGGTGGAATACCACTTCAGGCAGCTCGAAGGAGTAATCTCCACCAGTACCGGATATACCGGCGGCACTATTGAAAACCCCACCTATAAAGAGGTTTGCAGCGGCAATACCGGGCACGTTGAAGCGGTCAGAGTTGTATTCAATCCGGAGAAAACCTCTTACGAAGAGCTTGCGAAGCTGTTCTTCGAAATACACGATCCTACCCAGAAGAACCGGCAGGGCCCGGATATAGGCGACCAGTACAGCTCGGTCATCTTCTATCAGGACCTCAGGCAGAAGGAAACCGCCGAGAAACTTATCGGCATCCTGGAGAAAAAGGGATATGATGTGGCAACCGAGCTCAGGGAGGCGAATGAATTCTGGGAGGCGGAAGACTACCACCAGGACTACTACCAGAAGACAGGCAGCAAACCTTACTGCCACGTGTACCAGAAGAAATTCTGAAATCTAACTGCCATAGTACAGATCGTAGAGTAGGAGTCAGGCGCCGTTGCTGCAGGTCCCGGGTGGCGATTCCCGCATCCTTTCGGGCGGGCCCTCAGTCCCGGTATCCATACCCGGTTTCCTGTCTCCCCTCATCAAACCGTACGTGAGGTTTTCCCTCAT
>WJIX01000233.1 GCA_014730075.1 bacterium
ATATTGGTAACCACCAGCTTCCCTATCTTCTCCCTGGCAATCCTGGAGACCGGTGCCTGATACACCCTGAAATCTCCTTCCGGCAACTCTCTGACAGTCTCGCTGTCGGTAATAAGGATACTACCCTCCTTGAGATCTGTCACGTATTTATCGCATGATTCCTGGGTAAGGGATAAAAGCACGTCCAGTTCTATCGCCTTGGGGTAATCGATCTCGCCGTCACTTATAACAACTTCCGCCTTGCTCGCGCCACCCCTGGCTTCCGGGCCGTAGCTCTGAGTCTGCACGGCGTTTCTGCCCTCATAAATTGCCACCGCTTCGGCCAATATCTTGCCGGCCAGGATCAGACCCTGTCCTCCCGAACCGCTTAGCCTCACTTCATATCTGTCCATTGCCTATTCTCCTTGCACTCTCTCAATCAGCTTTCTGTATTCCGCAGTGAATTCAGGTTTTTCGGTGTCCGCCAGAACCCCCACTCTTACCTTCCCTTCCCGCTCCTCGGGGCTCAACTTCTCCCATTTCTGCACCGGCACAGTGTTATCCCTGAGCCACTCCATCAGCTTGACAGGATTGGCCATCCTGTTTCTCCGTCCGTAGGCGGTGGGACAGGGAGTGAGTATCTCCACCAGGGAGAAACCATCCTTCTCCAGAGCCTGCCTGATCATCTTCTCACAACGTTTGACATTGTAAACATCCGCCCTGGCAACGAAGGAGGCGCCGGCACTTATGGCCAGCCCGGCTGTATTGAAGGGTGGTTCAATATTGCCGTAAGGGGCCGTGGAGGCCCTGTCACCCCTGGGAGTAGTGGGAGAACACTGCCCGCCTGTCATGCCGTATATATAGTTATTGTACAGCAGGACGGTAAGGTTGATATTCCGCCTGGCAGCATGTATGTAATGATTTCCACCTATGGCTGTAGCGTCCCCGTCACCTGTTACCACTATGACATTCAGATCGGGGCTGGCATGTTTTACTCCGGTTGCGAACGGAAGAGCCCTGCCGTGAGTGGTGTGCAGGGTATTAATATCCACGTAACCGGGGGTCCTGCTGGAGCAGCCGATACCCGAGACCATAACAGCCTCGTCCCGGGATATGTCAAGGCCGTCTATCGCTCTTATCAGGGCCTTCAGTATGATACCGTCCCCGCAGCCGGGACACCATATATGGGGAAAGTTCCTCGTCCTAATAAACTTGAGGTAGTTGAACATTCAGACCACCTCCTTTACTTTTTCCACTATCTGGGCCGGTTTTATCGGCTCCCCGTCGATCCTGTTCAGCGAGACCACCTCGGCCTTTCCCTCCACCCCCAGTTTCACTTCCCTGGCCATCTGACCCAGATTCATCTCCGGAACCACGAAGGTATTGACCTGCTCGGCAAGCTCTCTGACCTTATTGTAACAGAAAGGCCAAATCACGGTCGGCTCAAGGATTCCAGCCTTTATCCCCTCTTCCCGGCACATTGCCACGGCGCTTCGGGCCGAGCGCGACACCGAACCGTATGCGAATATGATTACCTCAGCATCCCCGGTCATCTTCTCGCGGTAATCTATAATCTGATTCCTGTTATCCTCTATCTTCCGGACAATCCGCCTGATATTCTTTTCGATTTCCTCCGAGTCGTTGGTTGGAAACCCCGTGCTGTCGTGACAGAGCCCGGTAACGTTGTAACGGTAGCCGGTGCCGAATTTGGCCAGGACCGGAATTCCCGTTTCGGTCTCCCTGTAGGGGAGATAATCCTCCGGAGATTCCTCCGGTTTCTCCCTGGAGACAATTTCTATATCGCTCTGATCGGGAATCACTACCTTTTCAGTGGTATGCCCCACTATCTCATCCAACAGAAGTATCACCGGAGTCATGAATCTCTCGGCAAGATTGAAAGCCCTTACAGTCTGTTCATAGGTCTCCTGAGCTGAACAGGCAACCAGGGCTATTATGGAGTGATCGCCGTGCGTGCCCCACCGGGCCTGCTGAACATCCATCTGAGAAGGCAGGGTGGGCATACCGGTGCTGGGCCCTCCTCTCATTACATTTACGATTACGCAGGGAACCTCGGCCATGCAGGCATACCCGATATTCTCCTGCTTGAGACTGAACCCGGGGCCGGAAGTTGCCGTCATCGACTTGACTCCGGTAAGGGATGCACCTATGGTGGCACCCATTGCTCCGAGCTCATCCTCCATCTGAATGAATTTACCTCCGATACCGGGCAGATTCCGAGACATGGTCTCGGCTATTTCAGAGGAAGGTGTAATGGGATACCCTGCGAAGAACCGGCACCCAGCCGCTATGGCTCCTTCCGCGCAGGCCTGATTGCCCTGCATCATTTTAACCTTGCCGGAACGATCGACACTCAAAATGTCCCTCTCCTTATTAATTCCAGCGCATTCTGTGAAAATACGCCGATGTAAAAAATGCCAATAAACAAAAAAAAGGACTTTAATCAAAGTCCTTTATTCTTTCTCCACCGTAATTGCAAAATCAGGGCAGCGGAGCTCGCACAGCATGCAGGCGATACAGTCGTCCGGTCTAGCTACTTCCAGATTACCCTCGTTGATTTCGAGAACATCCTTCGGGCAGAACGCCACACAGATCCCGCATCTCTTGCACCAGCTGCCGTTTACCCTGATGACCGCCGGCTTTTTGGAAGCCGGCTGTTCATCATTCATTCTATCTTCTCCCGGTCCTAACCAGTCAAAAAATCAATAAATATCATCACATCGCCATCCACCCAATCAAATCACCGACAATATATAAGACCTTCAATACTTTATCAAGACCTTATATAAGATATATCAGTTTTTTTTCATCTGAAAGGCTGATATTGGCCGATGGAAGACTGTAACTCGTTGCTATAATTACGGCAATCACTCAGGCATAAGAATATATAATAATCCCCTGAAATATCTTGTTCATGGCACAACTTCAATCGCGTATCTCTGTAAATTCAGGATAAATCAATCTGAATCCGTAGATGGCCTACTCCATAAATCCGGATTCTCCCCGATACCCCCTCCGCTCGACCCTGTGAAGCCCCCTGGAGGCGGTACCTATCCATATTACACCATTTTTTCCTTCAGCCATGGAGATGACTTTTCCACCCGTGAAACCGGAATCGATGTCATAATTGACCCACCTGTTGCCCTTCAGAACCAGGATTCCTTTCTCCGCCGTACCGATCCAGAGCCCTGAGCTGCCGGTTTCCAATGCGGCTACGGGGACAGGATTCTCACCGGTGTCAGGCAGGGGAAACTTCATCCACTCCCCGGATAGGTTCGAATAGACCGCCTCCGGGTCCACGAAGAGGCAGCTCCCCTCTCTTCCTCCGGCCAGGCATACACCCTTTCTGACCGCTCCCGGATTTTCCTCCCGCCCGGATAGAACCCGTACTGCCGGGTCCTGCCCGATTGAAAGCTCCGGACCGCTCCCCGCTCCGCCGCCGGCGGTGTCCGGGCCTACGGGCGTCTCGTCACTCCATCCCGACTGGTCAAACTCGATCAGCCTTCCCGAGAGCGTCAGGGCCCATACTACTCCATCTCTTCCCGCTATAAGATCGGAAATGCGGTTGTCGGTGGTACCGTCCTCTTCCATATAGGAATACCACTTACCTTCCCTGAGGCAGAGAACCCCCCGGTCGAAGGTTCCGAACCAGATTTCACCTTCCTGGCCTGCGGCAACCGAGGTGAGGTATTCTGTAGGCAGCCCCACCCTCCTGTCGTAGACCTTCCAGTGGCCATCTCTGAAATAGAGAGCTCCGAACCTGGTGGAGAGCCAGAACTCGCTCCCTCCAAGAACAGCCATTCCGGTCACCGCTCCCTGGTACCAGGGAGCGGGCATCGCTATCATCTCCAGTTCGCCCCCTTCTACCCTCCGGTAGAAACCCCTGTTTGTAATGATGAAAAGCTCTCCCAGGAATTCATTAATCCCCGCCACTCTCAGAGCGGGAAAACGCTGGGGTATATTCAGTCTCTTCCACCCATCTCTCTCCAGGACGATTACCGACCCGTCATCGGATCCCAGGAAGCAGTTGCCCGAGAAATCGTGGTGTACGGAAAGGAAATTAAATCCGCTCAGGGGGATCCCCTCTGCCACCAGCGGCGTCCATCCGGAACCGTCATAGTAGCAGGCTCCCCCCTCTCCGGCACCGATCAGTATTCCGTCTGGGGCCAGGCTGAAGGCATTTATATTCCATCCGGGGAGCCCGTCCCTGATCCCGAAGCTTTCCGTTTCGCCGAATTTCAACCTGGCTATCCCGTTCTGCCTCACCGCCACGAACAGGTTCCGGTTCTCATCGAAGATCAGATCATTGACCGATCCTATCGGTATTTTTCTTCCATAGCGCATTGACTCCCAACGGAAGCTGTCCGCCCGGCACACGCCGCTGGCGGTCCCGAACCATACACTGCTGGCAGTTTCCTCTGCGATGGCGTTCACTCTGTCATCCAGGAGCGAATCCGCTCTGGTATAAATTATCAGTGAATCTGATTTGAGGTAACCGCAACCCTGGCCGTATGTCGCGATCCATATCCTTTCGCTTCCCACCGACAGCTCTCGTATTCTTCTGAAAAAGGGATATGACGCGCCAGGGTAAACCTGCCAGGTGCTGTCCCTGAGGCAGACCCCCCGTTCACACCCCACCCAGAGCCTGTAATAATCGTCAACGGTAATCGATCTGACCGAACCGAGCGGAAAACTGCTTACCGCTGAAAGGGAATCACGCATGATATCCCATGCGTACAGGCCGCCCTCGGTGCCTATCCAGAGGGTATCGTAGCTGGCATACAGGGCCCTTACCTCCCTGGAGGGCAGATATTCGGTGAAACTGGCACCGGTTGAATCGGTCATGGGGACCTCCGGGTAGACCCTCATGGTATCTCCCGAGGTGAGCCATCCCGCTATCTCCGGCCCATCCTCATCCTCCACCGGAAACTGCTGTGATGCCAGGTTCCCTGACAACGCCAGGGCCAGCAATATTAAGACCGCTGTTAATTTCCTGAACATATCTAGATTTCTCCTGAAAGCATAAAAAACTCTTCTTGAGACTTTAGTCAAATTGCCCGGAAATTGCAAGCTTTAGAATTGAAAGAAGTATAGGGGCCTACGGCAGCGGCTGGCTATACACCGCCAGCGGGATCTGATTCCCGTCCCGATATCTCAGCAGGGTCGGGGGTTCGGACCAGCCCGGTTAGAAATCCTGAGATATCCCTGCCGGTCAGTTCCCGGACTTCCCGGACCAGTACACCCTCATCCACCCTGGTTCCGAAGCTGTTCTTCCGATAAAGGTTCCGCAGAAGCTCGAGTAGTGAGACCGACCCTCTCGAGACATCATTCAGGTGGCGGTCAAGCGCATCCGCGGCCAGCAGGCCGCCGTCATACATAAGGTTAACCATATCCTTGTCGCTCATATCGCTGTTACCCGAGTCTGCAATCGGCACTATCTTCCGGTAAGGGTTATCAAGGTAGCTTTCCCGGATCTGCTCCATTTTCCGCCGGTAACGGCCCGGGCTGATTATCCCCAATGATTTCAAGACCCTGTACGAGTAATATACCGTCACCCCCTCGGTAAACCACATGAAGCTCTCATCCGCCGGACGGAGGGCCTCTCCGTTCCAGTTATGGAAGAACTCGTGAGAAATTACCGCCATATTGAGATCGTAGAGGTTGCTCCGCTTCATACGGGGGTCGAAAAGAAGCAGGACATTGGGCCCCTGATGAACCCCGTAATAGTCGAATCCGCCATCCCCCTGCACCGGGTTCCTGTCGCAGACAAAAAGGTACCTGTCATGGGGGGAGGATCCGAACATGCCGATTTCATGAACCACGATATCCTTGATCAGAGAGAAGATCTCGCTGCTCCCGAAGGACCACCCCCTGGAGATCATGAAAATGATCTCGGTGGAGCCGATCTGCGCACTTCTCTGCTCATAGTCGCCGGAGACGCAGAGGAGATTGCCCAGCTGGGAGCATTCGTCCAGGATCATCCGGTTTCCTACGTTCCGGTAAACCGAATAGATCTCTTCCCCTTTTCCAGTCCGGTAATCCACCAGAACCCCTTCGGCTGTACTCTTCTCCGGTATCAAAAACAGGTCCATCCCCAGAAACCTCGATCTGTCTGTGCGAAGCAGCGACAGCTTCTTTCTTACCAGCGGGGAGTACCGGTCTTCTCCGGTCAGGATAACCTGATATGAAAGCTCAAAATCGCTTTTTCCGTTGAAGACGGTCCAGGAGCGGCCGGACCTGCTGATCTCCAGCTCTTTTCCCTCCCTGGAATAAGCGGATATTTCTATCGGATCCAGCCCCCCGTTTCCCACGCATCGGAAAGATACCTGGTCATGGGACGAGCAGCGGTAACTTATTCTGATCTCAAGCAGGTTAAGCCGGTAGTCAACTACTGCCACCTGGTAGCTCACGAAAGGTTGCAGCTTTCCGGCCACCAGTCCGCTCCTGGCTGTTACCGCGATGACGGCCACGGCCAGGATTATAAAGGGGAGCAGCCTCCACAGCTTCTTCATTTCAGATTTTTTCATCAGTGAAACAGACCTCCGGTTCTAAATCAGCAATAGATGTTCGATACCGGAAGATGAGCCTGTTTGAAGTTATATCTTATTAATTATCAATTAGATATAAACCTCTTCGCCGCTTCGGAATGAGCTCCGGACAGGAGTGAATCCTCATTTCGGGGAGGAATATTCGAATATCCGGCAATATGCACACTTCTTGAGCTTAGCCGGCACTTGACAGGTGTGTTATCCTGATAGCTGAAAATCCGGATATATGAAAGGAGATCGCAGCATATGGAAGAACTTATCTCTCTCGCCGCCAGGATGCTGTCCGGCTCAAATGTAACTACGGTTTCCACCGGAGCAGGGATATCGAAGGAAAGCGGTATTCCAACCTTCAGGGGCAGCGACGGGATCTGGAAGAGTAAGAACCCGAAGGAGCTGGCCAGCCTGGAGGGATTCCTCTCCAACCCCGAGCTGGTATGGAAATGGTACATGCAGAGATTATTCACTGCCAGGGAGAAGGACCCGAATCCTGCTCACCTCGCCCTTGTGGATCTGGAGGGTATGATCCCCCACCTGACCGTGATCACCCAGAATGTGGACAACCTCCATCGACGGGCCGGTAGCAGGAAGGTGGTGGAGCTTCACGGTAATATAGAGCATTTCAGGTGCCTGGAGTGCGCGCACACCGCGGATTTCGACCCTGAATGGGATGACCGGCCTCCAAGGTGCCCCGAGTGCGGATCGTACATCCGGCCGGATATAGTCTGGTTCGGCGAACAGCTTCCCAGAACGGAACTCGAATACGCATTCGATATCTCCTCCAGGAGCGATACCTTTCTTATTATAGGAACGTCGGGGACGGTTCAGCCGGCGGCGCAGCTTCCGATCATGGCAAGAAGAAACGGAGCCCGCCTGATAGAGATAAATGTAACCGAATCTGCATTTACCGGCCAGGTGGATATTTCTCTTCAGGGAAAAGCAGGTGAAATACTGCCCCTGATAGTGAATGAAATAAGAGCGGAAAACAGCTCTTAGCGGTTTATATTCTCAGAAATTTTCTCGCTCTTTCCAGGTCTGCCCTGAAAAGTGCGGCCAGCTCGTTCAGGGCCTTCTGCTCTTCTTCGCCCCTCTCCCTTGAACGTACCCATAGCCACAGCGAGATATTCAATGACATCCAGAGGGCTCCCGCCAGGGCAGCCAACAGAACGATACCCCAGGCGGGGAATCCGGAGGGTTCTTCAGGGAGACTGGGGTAACTTACCACCTGAACACTTGGTGTGGTCCTTGCCCTGTCGATCCCGCTCTCCTGGTATCTTTCCAGCAGGAAGGAATAGACCCTCTCGGCCACCTCCAGGTCCGTGGTCATGGTGGCGTATTCCTGCTTGAGAGTGGGAAGCTTCTTCAGGGGTATGAATATTGAATAATCCTCCCCCTCCTCTACCATCTCGCGGAGTTTGCCGGTCAGTTTGTCGTACTCGGCCCTCTTGCTCTTCAGGGCCACTGTCCTGTCGCTGGAGTATTCCTTCAGCAGCTCGAGTTCAATTCCGGCAAGCACCTGCTTCAGTTTAAGCTCAACAGCTATCTGTATGGCCCCCTTGGTCTGCTCGGTAAAATCAGCCACTCCATTCCGGCGCTGAAAATCAGCTATCCTGTCCCGGAGAGTATCCAGCCGGCGGCGGTAGAGGTCCAGCTGTCCGGAGATGAACCTCATGGTATTGCCAGCCCTGGTGAATTCCAGCAGGTGGTTCAGCGAGTCCAGGGAGCTGATATAGAGCTCCGTGATATCGGATGCCATACGCGGTTCCCTGTCGCGGACCCGAAGCTCGATTAGGCCGGTCTGGGAGACCGTTATCCCCGTTCTTCCGTTGAGCTCGCCCAGGG
>WJIX01000234.1 GCA_014730075.1 bacterium
CTGACAGCCGTCGGTTCAATTCCAGTGCGTCGGGGGTGGTCCTTCCGCTGTAGGCGATCTCATTACCTATACCGAACCCAACCGTTCCAAGTATGCCGGTTTTTCCCTTCGCCTCCTCCAGAATCGCTTTGAGCATGAAGGCGGTGGAGGTCTTGCCATTGGTGCCTGTTATACCCGCCATGATCATGTCCCGGGAGGGGTAATCCATCCACTTCGCGGCAAGGACCGCGACCGCCTCCCTGCTGTCAGCAACTATCAGAAGGGGCACTGAGCTTTCGACCCTCTCCTCTGCCACTACCGCTGCAGCTCCCTTTTCCACAGCCTCTTCTATAAACCTGTGTCCGTCAGACTCGAACCCCCTGATCGCTACGAACAGGTCACCCCTGCCTATAATCCGGGAATCGTCAGATACGCCCCTGATTTCAATATCCCGGTAATTATCCTTCTCCAGTATTTTGACGCCTTCCATCAATCTCGACAGCAGCAATCAGCTTCTCCCATCCCCTGTCCCCGCGGGACAGGTCAATTCATAGTTGCACCTGCAGTAGAGGACAACCCTGGCTCCCGGCCTGACCACCGTGCCGGGTCCCGGGTCCTGTTTCCTGACAGTTCCGTAACCCTCGATCCTTACTTCCAGCCCATGTTTGATAAGTTCTCTCCTCGCTTCCCGTATAGTGAGCCCGGCGAAATCGGGCAGCCTGAAACCTCTTTTCCCCTTCCCCTCATCCTTGAGGAGGACATCCACCTCCGTACCCCTGGGTACCAGTTCTCCCGGACCCGGGTTCTGCGAGTAAACCGGCCCTTCACCCCCGCAACCGTTGACGATAATCCCCTTTTTCGCTCCAATCCGGCAGGCCTCCGGAAAACTCATCCTCAGGAGTGCCGGAACCCTTACCATTTCCCGGTCATCGTTATACCGTGCCAGCGCCAGCTGCGAGCAGCCGGTCATCCTGTCCGAGGAGAGGCATATCCCCTCTATTACCTTTCTGAATACCGGAGCAGCTGATATTCCTCCGTAATAGTCGTATCCACCCGGTTCATCAAGAAGAACCAGGCAGACCAGCCTGGGATTCTCCACGGGAGCGAAACCTATGAAGCTGGAGATATACTTCCCGTCCGCGTATCCGTTTTCCCCGGCCTTCTGAGCGGTGCCGGTCTTGCCGGCTACCGGGATAAGGCCAGTTGCGGCCCTCCGGCCGGTACCTTCCAGAACCACATCCCTGCAGAAATCCCTGATCTCATCGCAGACATCCTCTGGGAGTATCCTCCTGGTCTTTACCGGCTGGATTTCCTTTATCTTCTCCCCACCCTTCTCCACCCGCATAACCACCCTGGGTACAAACAGTTCGCCCCCGTTAGCTATTGCCGCGTAGGCGCAGAGCATCTGCAAGGGGGTTACCCCTACCTCCTGGCCAATTGCTATACTGGGCAGTGACCTGTCAGTCCAGCGGGTTGGCTCCCTGAGAATACCGCCAGTCTCCACGGGAAGTTCGACTCCGGTCCTGGAACCGAAACCGCACCTCAGGATAAATCTGTAGAAATCTTCACAGTCTCCCCTGGATATAGCCTTGATAGTGCATATATTACTGGACTGAACAAAAGACTGCTTGACTGTCAGTATTCCGTGCGGGTGATCATCCCTGAATACTCCGAAGTCGAAAACCTTCCTTCCATCCTCCCCGTCGAAACACTCATCTATATTCACTATACCCCTCTGGAGTAAATATGAATAGGTGATCAGCTTGAAGGTCGATCCCGGTTCATAGAAACAGCTTGAGGAAAAGAGGATGTGGTTCTTACTGCCAGGGAAATGCTCCGCCAGTGCCAGGATATCCCCATTTCGCGGATCGGCCACTATAACCACTCCCCCGGAGGCCTCATATTCCTCTACCGCCCTTCTGATCTCGAAATCAGCGATCCTCTGTACGTCAGAATCTATGGTCAGGTAGATATCGCTGCCATCCCTTGCATTCCTGCGGGGGGCACCGATCAGCTTCACCGATCTGTTCAGGGCATCCCTGCTGGTCACCATCCAGCCGTCATCTCCCCTCAGAATATCATCATAGGCCCTCTCAATCCCTGCCACCCCTCTTCCGCTGTCATTCACTACCCCAATGAAGCTCCGGTCCACCGAATCGAAGGGAAGTATCCTCTCCTGGACAGCGTCCAGTGTTACCCCCGACATGGAGGAGAGTTTAACCAGCTCTTCCCCCCCGAGGTTCAACTTCCTCCTCAAGGGGATATATTCCCTATCTTTCCTGTCCAGGCACCGCCTGATCCTGGCGGCGGAATATCCTGATATCTCGCCGAGATATCCGGCCGCCGATTCGGGAATATGTTTAGGGGTGATTCCCAGGTCATACATCTGGCAGGTTACCGCCAGTGGATTTCCGTGCCGGTCGAATATCCTGCCACGTTTGGCGTGGAGCACCTTCCTGTCGAACCACTGGTCCTGCGCTTTCCGCTCATATACACTGTGATTGATGACCTGCACCTGGACCAGCCTTATAATAATCACAAATCCCGCCAGCGCTATACCGGCAAGGATCAGGAATAATCGAAATCGCGGAAAGCTCTTCTTCATTCTCTATCCACACTGCTATTGGAGACCAGTTGACCGTCTATCAGCGGATTACGGAGGCTCTCCCGGCTGAACTGCCCACTGTCTCTGTTGAAGGTCAGGTCACTCATGTTATAGGAAGATCCCCTCTTCATACCAAGTTTGATAGCCCTTGGAATGATCCTCTCAGGTTTTATCATACCGTTATACTCTACTGTCAGCCTGATATTCTCCTTTCGTAGTGATTTCATCCTCTTGGAGCTCCAGTTGATCTTCTCGGACAGGGAGCTGCAGTATATCTGCATATATATGTAAAGCAGGCTGAGGCTGGCAATGAAACCGAGCAGAACCAGAAAATTGAACGGTGTTATTCTGCCGGTCAGTATCTTCTGTACGATAGCCGTAATACTGAGATTACCCGTTTTCATTTCATATCCTCTCTGCTGCGCGCAGTTTCGCGCTTCTTGACCTTGAATTGGCGGCGATTTCATCCCCGGAGGGAAGGACCGGTCTTCTGGTTATTATTCTCAGTTCCGGTTCTCTTCCGCAGGAACATACCGGAAAATCGGGAGGGCATATACAACCTTTCTCCTTCTCCCTGAAGAAGGTCTTGACCATCCGGTCCTCCAGGGAATGATAGGATATTATCACCATCCTCCCCCCGGAATTCAGAAGGTCCAGAGAATGCCGCAGAAAATCATCCAGGCTTTCAAGTTCCCGGTTCGCCCATATCCGCAGCGCCTGAAATACTCTGGATAGGGTTCCGTATACCCTGTGGGGGGGCACCACACCTTCAATAATTTCCTTCAGCTGAAAGGTCCTCTCTATACTTCCCCGCTCTCTCTCCTCGATAATCCGCCTGGCAATTCTCCCCGGTTTTCTTACTTCGCCAAATTCCCTCAGTACCTCCTTAATACTGGACATCTCAGCAGAGGTAATGAAACCGGCGACAGAGCGGCTCCCGCTCCCCATAGCCATATCCAGAGGACCGTCCTTCATATAGCTGAATCCCCTCGACTCGTCGGAGAGCTGATAGGAGGAAAGCCCCAGGTCGAGCAGAAAACCGTCGCATCTGCGGCCCCTGAGATATTCCCCGGCATCACGGAAATTTCCGAGGAAGAATTCAATCCTGGGTGCGTATTCACCGGTTCTCTCCTTCGCTATTTCAAGGGCCTCTTGATCCCGGTCTATACCGATCACCCTGGTATCCTGATTGCTCTGAAGGATCGCCAGCGAGTGCCCCCCCGTGCCGACTGTGCAGTCGAGATAAAGACCTTCAGGATCGTTTATCAGGTAATTAAGAACTTCTTTCTTCATAACCGGTTCATGAATCAATTCATTCGTTCCTTTTCCGGGTAGCTCTGCTAGAAATTATTCAGGAGGGGATGCGGCACTCAGATGAATCTTCCGGGTCCTGGCCTCCCTTTAATATTCCCAATCCAATTCTTCGAATTCATCGACGATTGTCTCACTCAAATCGGTATATTCGCCGGCCGGCCAGATCTCCATATAGTTGAGCATGCCGACCACATATACTTCCCTGACATCACCGATCTTCTCCAGGAAGTTGCGGGGGATAGCTATCCTGCCGGTCTTATCCATCTCCACCGGTCGGGACATTCCGCTGTAGAACCGTACGATCTTCCTTCTCCTCATGCCGCGTGGCAGGTCGTGAAGCCTATTCTCAACGTCATTCTTCCAGCCTTCTATGGGATAGAGATTCAGGCATTTTTCCCCCCCGAGGCTTATTACGAAC
>WJIX01000235.1 GCA_014730075.1 bacterium
GCTCAAGTGATTCTTCCTGGTCCTCTCTGGCCTTTTCCGGGGCCATGCCGGCAAGGTCCGCTACCGCTTCATCCTGAAACGCCAGGGATGAATCGACATGCGAGATAGCCTGCTGTATTGATTTAGCCTGCCCGGCGCCGGGGATATTTTCCATATTCTCCCGGACATTTCTGGTATCCTCCCGTATCTCTTCCTGCTTATCCCGGGCCCCAGAGGTGCCCTGCTTCCATCCGCTCCGGTTCTTCTTCTTCCTTTCGGCGGCATCGCCGGTTTCTTTCCTGTTCACATCCTGCCTGTTTGCTATCGAAACCAGAGAATCGACTATCTCCTTCATACGTTCCTGCTGCTTCTTCCTCATCTCCTCCTGTTTTCTGATTCTGTCCAGGAGGTCCTTAATCAATACCCGCGCGATCTCCATATTCACTGCAGCATCGTGAAGGGTGGAATCCTTCTTCAGCGCTGTCTGATACCGGGTTACGCTGCTCCTGTAATGATCCAGAGCCTTTTTCATGTCGCTGTCCGATTGTCTCTTCCCCTGCATCATGGAGCAGTTTCCCATATTGTACCACGCCCTTGCCTCAAGGGGAAGATCTCTGGTTTTCTCCGCTGTCTTGAGGAATTCTTCCGCCGCCTTCTGGAACTCGCCGCTCTTGTAGAGTGCGCTGCCGCGGTTGAAGAATATGATGGGGGATTCCGGTTCCCGGACCGAAGCCCTGTCATAATATTCCATCGCCTCCCGGTACTCTCCCTTCCGGAAACTGCCGTTACCCATCCTGACCAGTTTCTCTGGGCTTTCGGCCTGAACTGAAGGGGAGATGGCCTGAACGATAAACCCCGCAACAACTGTCATGGCGTATATCCTACCGGCTGTCATAATTTCTTCTCCTGCGTTCTGATATGAACATTTCCATAGTAAGGATTATCAGGGCGGCGGCCAGGAATATCTGGAATTTTTCCTCGTACATATCTATCGTTTTCGCCTCGATTTCCCTTTTGTCCTCTCCAGCGATCAATTTATTATATACCTGCCCAAGGTCGATAGTTCCGGTAGCCACATTGAGGTACCGGCCTCCATCGGTGGCGGCGGCCATTTTCCTCAGGGTGGTGGCATCCAGTTTGGACCAAACTTCCCTTCCCCTGTATTTCAGGAAAGTCATATTTCCGTTCTCATCACGTATGGGAATCCTCTTTCCCTCATCCTCGTCTCCCAGCCCTATAGCTATAATCCTGATCCCCTTCTGGGCCGCTTCCTCCGCGGCCCTGACTGGGAAGGAGTCGTGATCCTCTCCGTCGGTAATCAGTATTATATCCTTGTACTTCTTTTCCTGGTCGTCGAAGCCTTCATCCAGCGCTTTTCTGACCGCGTCCCCTATCAGGGTCCCCCCGCGGGTAACGCTTTCAGTGCTGACATCATTGAGCATGTACCGGAAGAAGCCGTAATCGAGAGTGAGGGGGCATTTAAGCACGCTGGATCCTGCGAATACAATCAGACCTGTACGGTCACCCTTAAGGGTTGATGTCATGTCGTTTATGGCAAACTTAGCCCTCTCCAGCCGGTTCGGCGCCAGGTCCTCCGCCAGCATACTCCTGGAGACATCAAGGATGAATATGATATCCCTTCCGGTTCTCTCTATGGTGCGTGACTTGGGATTCCAGGCCGGCCTGGCAAGCGCGAAAATGATCAGCGCCGAACCAAGAAGAACCAGGGCCGCTTTCCAGGCACGCCGGGTACTGTCTGCCGTCATTGATATCCTCTCCAGCAACTGGTTCTCGATGAAGACCCGCAAATCCTTCTTCCTCCGGTAGGCGGCGTAGAGGTAGAAAAGCACTATCAGGGGCAGAAGCCAGAGCAGCAGAAACATATTCAGATTTCCGAAATGCATCTTTTCTAGGGTAACCTCCTGAAAATGGTCGCGGCCAGAGCCCGTTCCAGCATTATCAGTATCAGGGCGGCCAGTGCGAAGGGGACAAAGATCTCCCTGTAATCGACGTATCTGACCGATTCGATCTTACTCTTTTCCAGTTTGTCTATCTCCTGGTAGATCTTTCTCAGCGATTCCTCGTCCTCGGCCCGGCGGCTGATCCCATTGGTTATTTCTGCGACCCTCTCGAGGGTTTTCATATCTATCCTGCTGGATGAGGGGACCTTGAAATTGCCCAGCAGGGTCTGTACGGTATTGACGCCCTCTCCGCCAACCCCGATGGCGTATATCTTTATTCCCCATTCGGCTGCCAGTTCTGCTGCTTCTATGGGGGTTCTCTTTCCGAAGTTGTTCTGGCCGTCGGTGAGCAGTATGATGATCCTGCTGTCAATGTTGTATTCACTCTTCTCGGGGTCCTTGCCCTTTCCTGTAATGTTCTCGCCAGCGGTCTTCAGCCTTGCCGCAGCCAGGGCTATGGCATCGCCGATAGCGGTGCCGTCCTCGCTTCTTCTCTTTACTATCCTGGTGCTTTCCAGAAACCTCAGCAGCGCACCATGGCCCAGTGTCAGCGGAGCGACGGTGTCCGCGTACCTGGCAAAGCTGATTATCCCAACCAGGTCATTGGGCCGGCCCTCCAGGTCCTTTCCGTTCCCAAGAAGAAATTCTCTGAAAACACCTTTTACAACTTCCAGCCGGTTCATCCGCCTGTTCTTGTATTCCATCTCGGCTTTCATACTTCCGGAGCGGTCTATCACCATCTCGATAGCTATCCCCCTGGTAACATCCTTCACTTTCTCCCTGCCCATCTGGGGCCTGGCAAGGGCGATAACCAGCAGGGCGATCGCTATAACCCTCAGGGCCGCCGGAAGAACTGCCAGCCTCTGGCGGACCGATCTCCCCGCCCTGGCGGCGTTTACCAGGGTGGAGAACCTGACACTTCCCCCTTTCCGGAACCTGGCCGCGTAGAAAAGATAGAGGGGGATAAGGGCCAGAAGCAGAAATACCCATGGATTGGCAAATCTCATATTATCTGGATTCAGCCCGGGCGGCTTCCCCGTTCACCTCCTTCTCCATCTTCGTTTCATTAATGAAATCCCTGCAGGTATCAAATGAGCGCTGGACATCCTCCTCAGCAGGTTCCAGGTTGGCAAATTTCACCAGGTCGCTCTGTTTCAGAAATTGCTCCAGGATCTTCTTCTGATTGTCTGAGAGGAGAGAACTGTCTCCCGATTCATGCAGGAATTCCTCCGTGGTCATCTCGGGGGCATGGATCCCGAAACGGTCCTCTATGTAGCCGCGGAGGATGTCGGACACCTCTATGATGAACTCAATATACCTCTTCTGCCCGGCCAGGTCTCTGTCCAGAAGCTGCTTGAGCCTGGCCAGTGCTATCTGGTGAGCCGCGGGCGGAGGCGCCTGATCCTGCTTCCTCTTTCTCAGCCGGTATATCAGGACTCCCGCCACTACCAGCAGAACGCTCCCTCCGGTAACCACGAGGGCAGTGGGAAACCCGCCCGGCAGTTCCCTGGGGCCTGCTATATCTCTGATGCTCAAACTGACCGCGTCATCCATATCATCCTCTCCGGGCATCAGGGAGAGTACTTTAACCTTTATGGTATCGGATGATACCTGATAGGCGGTCGAATCCTGTTCGCTTACGAAACCAACCGTCATGGGAGGGATCCTGTACTCTCCTGAGAGAAAGGGCTCCAGCCTGTATCTGCGGGATTTTGTCACCGAACCGTCATCTTTCAGCTCCGGCTCCATGGTACTGTAATCGACTATCCCGAAATTTTCCAGTTTTTCGCCGAAGGTGGGAAGCTCGGCGGAGTAACCCTCTTCCGCCGTAACCTGAAGAAGCAGTTCGATATTATCCGCGATGGTGATCTCCTCCCGGCTCAGGGCAACCCGGAACCTGACAGGTCCCCGCCGGTACTCCCGGTCGATCTGGTATTCTTCCCCGGCTAACCCCTTATCCCCATCGCCGCTGCACCCGGCCAGAATCAGGCCGGCCAGAAGACAGAAGACAGTGAAGATTATGGATCTGATCTTATTCAAATGCATACTGATCATTCCGCCGGTCCGGCGCTGAGCGAATCGGCCTGTCCGGGTAGCCTGGAGCTGTGAACGACCACATCATGTTTTTGCCTGAGTTCTTCCATCAGTTTCTGCTGGACCCGGTTCTCCTCCCTCATTCTTACTCTGGCATAAACCTGCTGAATCGATTCCTGGAAGCTCAATGGTTCACCGTCGTTTCCCGTGAATTGATCCTGGTTCGCCTGGTAGTAATCCCTGAGCATCTGCTCGTCGATATCAATTCTATCCGAATAGAGCAGGTTGAGGTATCTCTGAACCAGAAGAGCCCGCTCCTGTTTCTCACAGATGCGCCGGTACTCAGGGTCCCGGTGAAGCTGGTCACCGATAGCTTCCCGGTAGATCAGCTCTTCCGCTATATAATTACTCAGCCACTGGTTACGGTTCCCCGGTTTCATGGCGTTCTCCAGCATCATCTCCTTCTGCCTGTTCCTGCTGTCCCCGGTAAGCCCGGGAGCAGCTCCGCCGATCGCGTTATCGACCTCATCCTCTATAAGCTGTTTTACCTCGGTATCGGTTATTTTCCGGTTTCCAATTTCGGCTACCACTTCGTCTTCTTCATCGTCGTCACGGATGGAAGTCCTCTCTGCCAGTTCGCTTTCCAGTGCGTTGAACCTGCCCATCATCTCCAGGCATTCGGTAATCCTTCCGGATATCTCGTTCTCGATCCCTTCCAGGGGCCCGTAACTTTCCGCCCGGTAATAGGCCGCCAGCGCTTCTGAGTATCTGGTATTATCCTGATAGATTTTGCCTATGCGGTACCATACTCTTCCGCTCTGCTCCCGGCCGGGCCTGGACACCTGAAGATACTCCCTCCAGGTATCCGCCGCCTCCAGATCCAGGCCGCGTTTCTCCAGCTTCAGGGCCAGCTCCTCCAGCCTGGTCCCCGATCCGCCTGAACCGGCACCTCTTCCCGGTACTTGCAGCATTACCACGGTCACCAGTGTAGCTGATGCAATGATTACTGTGAGGGCGAGCAGGATGTACAGCCATTTTCTGCACGCTCCCTGTTCATTATCGTCATTCATTGAAAGGTTAAGTTCGCTGTGCATATTCTCTCCATCTGATTAATTAAACTGCCGGAATCAGTATCTTCTCTCTCTTATCCGGAAGAACTTGACCAGCTCGGGGACGTAATCCCGGTCGGTCCTTATCTCTATATGGTCCACACCCATGGAGGAGAACAGGTTCCTGAAACGTCTTGACTGCTCCTCTCCCAGCCGCCTGTAGTTCTTTCTTACCATGGAGCTTCCGGTATCTATTATCACGGTCTCCCCGGTCTCAGCGTCTTCCAGTTCCAACAGCCCCACATCGGGCAGCGATTTCTCGCTGGGATCTACGATAGTGGCTGCGATCAGATCATGCTTCTTTCCTAATATGCTCATAGGTTTTTCGAAATCCTCGGCCAGGAAGTCGGAGACCAGGAAAACCACCGCGCTCTTGGAGGCAATACGCCCGAAGTAATCCAGCGCTCCCGCAATATCGGTATTGGTCTTCCTCGGCCTGAAGCTTAAAAGCTCCCTGATCACCCTGAGGACATGGGTGGTGCCCTTCTTCGGGGGGATGAACTTCTCCACCCGGTCGGTGAAGAGGATCAGCCCGACCTTGTCATTGTTCTTTACCGCTGAAAAGGACAGGAGGGCGCAGAGCTCCGCCGCCATCTCGTTCTTGAGCTTATTCACACTCCCGAACTCTCCGGAGGCGGACATATCCACTATGAACATGATAGTCAGCTCCCGCTCCTCAACGTATCTCTTCACGTACGGTTTTCCGGTACGGGCTGTTACGTTCCAGTCGATGGTGCGGATATCGTCTCCGGGGGAGTACTCCCTTACCTCCTCGAACTCCATCCCCCGCCCCTTGAACACGCTCTTGTACTCCCCGGCCAGAATGTCATTGACCACCTTGTTGGTGGTTATCTGCAGGACCCTTATCTTCTTTGCTAGTTCCTTCGGTATCATATCTCGCTGGTTCGTTTAAGGTAAAACCGGATGCACACCCTATGGTACCGGTACATGGCCGAATATGGCCTCCACGAGATCCTCCGGCTGTTTCTCCTCCGCCTCGGCCTCATAGGTGATGATCACCCTGTGCCTCAGAACATCCATCCCTATCGATTTGACATCCTGGGGAGTTACATATCCCCTTCCCTGGAGGAAGGCGTAGGCCCTGGATGCCATTGCCAGGAACAGGGTGGCCCTCGGGGATGCTCCGTACCGGATAAGGTCCCCGATCTCCAGGCCGTATTTCTCCGGGTTCCTGGTGGCCTGAACTATATCCAGTATATAATCTTCCACCTTTTCATCCATGTAGATCTCGTCGTTGAGCTTTCGCAGGCGGCTTATATCGGGGGGCTCTATCACCGGGTCTACTCCCACGTCGGGGGTGGAGGTGCCCATCCGCTTCAGTATTTTCTTTTCTTCCTCCAGGCTGGGGTAGGTGATCTTAAGCTTTAGCATGAACCTGTCCACCTGGGCTTCCGGCAGCGGGTAGGTCCCCTCCTGTTCGA
>WJIX01000236.1 GCA_014730075.1 bacterium
GTGCTTATCCCCTTCGTAGACCAGTGTTCCGGGCGGCAGGCCCACCTCCTTCTTCCGGGCTCTGAAAATCCTGCGCATTTATAATCACCTCCTGGGATACTAATAAACAATAGGAATCTATTTCTCTTGCGACATAATAATCACACTGTATGGGGCGATATTTAACGAACCCCCGAAAGGCTGTCCGTCCATTGCGTTATTATCCGCCTTAACATCCGGGCATTCAAGACCGGAGAATTCCTGATCATAAAGATTTGAATCGCTGTTAAACCTGACTTTCCATAAACCTTCCCTGGGAAGGCCGATTCGATAATCCAGGTATTCGCGGTCCGACATATTCGCCACTACCACCGTACTGTCTCCGGGACCACCTTTGTCCCACCTGTGAAAGGCCAGTACCTTATCATTGTTATTCAGATGAAAAACCTCTGTTTCCTGACCGGTCAAACCCGCTGTATCTCCATTCCTGTTAAGCCGAAGAGATACCAAATCGCAGTACAGGCGGAATATTCCAGCGAACTTCTGCTTTTTCGACCAGTCCACCGGATCCCGGTCATGAAACCAGTCATCCTCCAGAAACTCCTGCCCCTGGAAAATCATGGGAATCCCGGGAGAAGTAAATACCAGTGCGGCTCCTGCTGTTGAAAGCTTTTTGGCGTACAGGGTGGCAGCATTGTTCGGCGCCAGCTCCTCCGGCATTCTGGCTTTGCCGTTAGCGACTTCATCATGCGATTCAGTGTAGATAACTCTTTCGAAGGAATCGAGATAGAAACGCCGGATAATAATCTGTTTTAATTTCTCCAGGTCTCTCCCGGAATCTTCTCCGGCCTTCAGCACTTCACGGAGCGTATGCACAAAACTGAGGTCCCACTGGGAATCGAAACCGCAGCCGCCGTCCTTCACATCCCTGGTTAAAGCCGGATTATCACCCAGATCCTCGGCTATGGTGATACCTTCCGGCCGGGATTTTTTTATCTCTGAATTGATCCACTGCATGAGGCTCCAGCCGTCCGGGAGATCGCTTCCCGGATCGCTTCCGTATCCGTGCACGTTTCTGATAAAAGAGGTTGCATCGAAACGGAGTCCGTCAACATGGTAATCCCGGAACCACATCAAAGCGTTATCGCATAAGTATTTTCTGACTTCTCCCCGGCCATAATCCGGTCTGGTGTCTCCCCAGGAGTTTCTGAACGCCAGTCATTGTAGAAATAAATACCACCCATACCATTTTCATTCCACCCATCAAACTGCCACAGGTCAAGGTCCCCCGGCCCAAGATGATTATAAACGACATCCAGAATAACAGCTATTCCGTTTTCATGCGCAGCCCTGACAAAAGCGCTGAAATCGGACGGATCGCCGTAATCGCTTTCCAGGGCAAATATCTGAGAAGGGTTATAGCCCCAGGAGAAACCTCCGGGGAATTCCATCAGGGGCATGATTTCCACCGCATTAACTCCCAGCTCCTTAAGGTGAGATAGTTTTTTGATAGCATTCTCCAGGTTGCCTGGCCCACCGCCGGGTTCTCTGGTGAAGCTTCCCAGATGCATCTCATAGATAATCATCCGGTTCAGGGTTTCCGGTTTAAAGTCCTTTTCCTCCCAGTTGAAATCGAAACCGGGGATGATAGTCCTGCCCGCTGAACTGCTGACCCTGCGGGCATACGGGTCGATCCGGTCCATTATGGTGTCTCCCCTTACTATCCGGTATAAATATTCATCCCCCGCTGACGCTCCTTCCTCCGCCGCAGACCATATCCCCGCCTCGTCTCTTTCAAGAGGGTTCTTATTCTCATCCCAGTCATTAAAACTGCCGATTACTGAAACAGAGTCAGCATTGGGGGCCCATACTCTGAACAGATATCCATTTTTCCTGGGCAAGGCTCCCATATCCATTTTGCTTTCCGACATTAATCTATTCCTCCAATGCGGATTTTGCAGCTGCCAGTCTTGATATTGGCTCGCTGATTACTACCGGGAATCAAACATTAATAATTTTATTTTTAAGTTCAGCCCCCCTGTCCGTAAAATTGACAGACCCGGAATAAATTATACGATATGACATATAAAGTATAAATAGATTCTTTGATGAAAGGGGTTTCACCCCAAGAGCTGGGATGCAGACCAATGAAGCAGCACCCAGGTATCCTCCGGCTGGTGTAACCCGGTATTCAGTAACAGGGGCAGGGCGGTTTGCTCACGATCACTGCCCCCTGCCCTGAATTCATGTAAGGCAGCGCCCCCTCAGCCAGGCGCTGCTTATTCTGCTTTTACGCATGAAACTGCAGAGCTTTCGGGCGGCAAAATGAGCTCCATGTTAGATCTCTGAACCAGTCAGTCTCCATTTCGACAGTTTCTGAGCCGTTACCCTTTGAACCACCTAAAAGGCATGGCCCATACTCAGGTAATACTGGGTCCGGTCTTCTCCCTCTCTCGGATCGGGATTGAAGCCTGCATCGAAGCGGACTATACCCAGAGGGGTATTAACTCTTATCCCAGGTCCCAGAGCATAGCGGATATCACCGATCCTGGAATACCTGACATCCCTCCAAACGGTGCCGATATCAACAAA
>WJIX01000013.1 GCA_014730075.1 bacterium
CTCCCGAACTCAAGACAACCAGTTTCAGATGACCAATCACAGTTGAGCCATGACCTTTTACATCTGACTTGGCTGCCCGCCTACACGCCCTTTATGCCCAGTGATTCCGGACAACGCTTGCTCCCCCCGTATTACCGCGGCTGCTGGCACGGAGTTAGCCGGAGCTTCCTCTTTCGGTACTGTCAGGTCAAAAGGCTGTTGACCAATCAACTTTTCATCCCGAATGACAGGGCTTTACATCTCGAAAGACTTCATCACCCACGCGGCGTCGCTCGGTCAGGGTTGCCCCCATTGCCGAAGCTTCTCGACTGCTGCCTCCCGTAGGAGTCTGGGCCGTGTCTCAGTCCCAGTGTGGCCGGTCACCCTCTCAGGCCGGCTACCAATCGTCGCCTTGGTGAGCATTTACCTCACCAACTAGCTAATTGGACGCGGGACCATCCTTAAGTAACAGCTTACATGTAGAGGCCATCTTTGATTACAGAACATCCGATCTGCAATATTATGCGGTATTAGCATCCCGTTAGGAATGTTATCCCCCTCTTAAGGGCAGGTTTCCCACGCGTTACTCACCCGTTCGCCACTTTACTTGTGAATAAAATCCACGTTCTCGTTCGACTTGCATGCCTAATCCACGCCGCCAGCGTTCATTCTGAGCCAGGATCAAACTCTCCGTTGTAAAAAAACTAAAGAACACAACCAAGTGTTCCTTTTATCGTACATTGAATACTCTTTTATCCAAAGAAATTGGATTATAGAGCCCACGTCATAAACAAGTTCCTGACACGCTGTTTCTATTTCAAAGAGCGTATTCCACCTTATGGAATTTCCTTCCGAAAAATAAATATACTCATCTTTGATAACTTTGTCAACCACATTGATGAATATATTTTAATATTCCAGACACCTGCATTCAGGTTCTACCCTATATAAGACTTTATCTGCATCTTGTCAAACAATTTTAATGAATAATTTGAAAAATATTAAAAATATATAAAAAATTTCTGTTTGCGCTTGCAAGGGGGGCGGGTTTAAATTACATGAACACAGCAGTTGTATATTAAGGTGGTGAAAATGGCTCGAAGAAAAGTTCTATATAACATTCTCAAGATCCTGGCTATAGCGCTTGTAGTGATAGCCGGATTCAGCTTTGCCGCCCTGAAATGGTTTTCCAGGGATCTTCCCTCCATGGCGCGGCTGGAGATGATCGAACCGCCTCTTAAGACCAGGATACTGGCAGCCGACTCAACGGTGCTCAAGGAGTATTACACCCAGGACAGGGTGATGCTCCCGCTGGAGAGAATCCCCGAGGATGTGCAGCGGACCTTCGTTGCGGTGGAGGATCAGAGATTCTTCAACCACTTCGGGATAGATATGGTAAGGATAGTATCGGCCGCCTGGCAGGATTTGAAGACCTGGAGCCTCAGGGAGGGCGCCAGCACCATAACTCAGCAGCTTTCCCGCGATCTCTTTCTCACCAAGGAGCGAACCTTCCCCAGGAAGATCAAGGAGATCCTCCTCTCTCTCAGGATCGAGAGGACCTATACCAAGGAAGAGATCCTGGAGATGTACCTGAATCAGATATATTTCGGAAGTGGAAGCTACGGGATAGAAGCGGCATCCAGGAGGTTCTTCGGATGCCCGGTAAAGGAGCTCGAACTTCACCAGATAGCGCTGCTGGCAGGCCTTCAGAAGAACCCTGCGGGGTACAACCCCTTTACCCGCCCGGAAAGAGCGGTAAGGCGGAGAAACACCGTTCTCGGCCTGATGAGAAAGCACAGTATAATCAGCCCCGCGGCGATGGACACACTGAAGAGCAAACCGCTGGATCTGCTCAGCGAGAAGGAGCAGGAAGGCGAGTTCGCCGCGTATTTTACCAGGCATATCAAATCTGAGCTGGCAGACCGTTTCGGTGACCGGGCGGTCTACCGCCAGGGGCTCACAGTATACACCACCCTGGACCCCTATCTTCAGAAGGTCGCAGAGGACAGCCTGGAATCGTTCATAGTCCAGCTCGAGACTGAGGCAGGATACGAGATGACCCGCGCCGCCTACCACGACTCTCTGGAGGCGGGCGTGGAGGTGAAACCTTCGTATATACAGTCCGCCGCGGTGGTGCTCGACCCGCACAACGGCCATATCCTGGCCATGGTGGGCGGAAGAAACTTCGATGAGAGCAAATGGAACAGGGTGCTGCAGGCCCAGAAACAGCCCGGCTCGGCATTCAAGCCGTTCACATATATAACCGCCCTGAAGAGCGGATACCGGCCCAGCGACTTTCTGCTGGACTCCCCCCTGGTCATCGAGATGCCTAACGGGGAGGTCTGGAAACCGAAGAACTTCTCCGAGAGCTTTCACGGCTCTGTTTCTCTGAGGACCGCGCTGAACAAATCGATAAATATACCCACCATCAAGCTGCTGAAAAAAATCGGCCCTCCCGCGGTAGTGGAGGTGGCAAGGAGCATGGGGATAAAGAGCCCCATCCACCCCTACTACTCCCTGGCGCTGGGCACAGAGGATGTCAACCTGCTGGAGCTGACCGCAGCCTACGGGGTGCTGGCCGCAGAGGGGATATACGCCGAGCCGATGGTGATAGTAAAGGTAGTGGACAGAAACGGGAATGTGCTGGAGGAGAACAAACCACGAAGAAGAGAGGTCCTATCGCCGGAGATAGCGTACATGGCCACCAATATGCTCCAGAGCGTGATAGATGAGGGGACCGGCAGAAACGCCCGCAGGTACGGGCTGAGCATCCCCTGTGCGGGAAAGACCGGCACCACCGATGACTGCGGCAACGGCTGGTTCATAGGGTTCAACCCGGAGATAGCGGTGGGGGTCTGGACCGGGTTCGACGAGAAGAGGTTCATGGGAAGAAGAAAGACCGGAGCAAGGGTGGCCCTGCCGCTCTGGATAGATATCATGAAAGCGGCATATCCGCACAACCAGGGCCCCGACTTCAAGAAGCCGGCCAATATTAACGAGGTCATGGTATGCCGGGAATCGGGGCTCAGAGCAACCCCTTACTGCAACGGGGTAATAAGAGAAGTATTCATCAGGGGTACCGAACCGGTCAGAAAGTGCGATCTACACAGCGTCAGCAGGTATGACCTTCTGAATACCGACAGGGAGTTCCAGGACCTGGAAAGCGAACTGGAAGATGAGGACTGAGAGGTTCTAGCTGCTGCCCGCCCTGAAACCTTTCATAATCTCAACGCCTGAGCTGGTTCCGATACGGTCCGCTCCGGCTTCTATCAGCTCCAGGGCTGCCGCGGCGGTTCTTATGCCCGCCGAGGCCTTGACACCTATCCGTCCCCCTATAGCCTCTTTCATGATCCTCACATCCCGGGGATTGGCTCCGGGAGGCCCGAATCCGGTGGAGGTCTTGACAAACCCCGCCCCCGCCTCTTCCGCCAGCCGGCAGGCCTCCTGCTTTTCCGCGTCGGTCAGAACTGCCGCCTCTATGATCACCTTTACCAGTGTGTCCGGGCCTGCCGCCTTTACCACCCCGGCTATGTCATCCCTCGCCAACCCCTTCCTGCCCGACTTGAATGCGCCTATATTGAGGACCATATCTATCTCGTCTGCTCCGTCAGCAACCGCCCGCTCGGCCTCGAAGGCCTTTACCGCACTCCTGACCGCGCCCAGGGGAAATCCGGCGATGGAACATACCTTCACTTCCGAACCCTTGACCTGGGAGGCGGCCAGGCTTACGTAGTGGGTATTGACCACCACCGACCAGAAGTCATACTTCTTTCCCTCCTCGCAGAGATCTATGACGTCCTGTTCGGTCGCCTCCGGCTTGAGGATGGTATGATCGATCATCCTGTTGAGTTTGATATCGTTCATCTTCTTCTCTTTCCGATTTGTCAGTTTAAGGGTTTCAGGGGTTTTCCTTGACGCTGTAGAGAGTTTTCAGGGTGTCCACCTTGCCGCTCTTGATATAGACCCTCACTACCCTCTTGCTTATCCTGGTAAGGACCTCGTAATTGAGGGTACCGTCCCACTGGGCCACTTCATCCACGCTGATCAACTCGTCCGCCTGCCTGCCGAACAGGACCACCTCCTCTCCCACCGCGGGATTATCGAACCCGGTAAGGTCCACCATGGTCATATCCATGGTGACCCGCCCGATTATCGGTACCCTCTTCTGCCGAAAGAGCACCTCCCCGGTATTGGAGAGCCGGTGGCATACCCCGTGGCCGTAACCGACCGCGATCGTCCCTACCGTCATCGGTTTTTCGGTTATGTAGGTCCTCCCGTAACTGATACTTGAACCGGCGGGCAGCTCCCTGACCAGCAGGAGCCTGGACTTGAAGCTCATTACCGGCGCCAGGTTGACCCTGTCCTTGAGGCCTATGGAAGCGGTATGCCCGTAGATGGAAAGACCCGGGCGCACCATGTTGAAGTGCGACGATGGGAAGTTGATTATGGCGGCGCTGTTTGCAGCGTGGACGTAATGGAAATCTATTCCCCGGCTGGAGAGCTGGTCCACCATGTCGGTGAAGATCCCTATCTGCTCAACGGTGTAATCCTCGTCACTGTCAGCGGCGGGGAAATGGGTGAATATCCCCTCGGCTTCCAGGTTTTCAAGGGCGCATATCCGGGTGACATCCTCCAGCGCGCTGGAGCAGGGAAGCCCCGCCCTTCCCATCCCGGTATCGATCTCTATATGGGCCCTGCAGACCTTACCCCTTCGTCCTGCCAGAGCGGCCGCTGATTCAGCGAAACTCACGGTGGAAACGGATGCGGACAGTTCGTTCTCTATCAGCTTCGGAAGCTCATCCTCGAGAATGGGGCTCAGGACCAGGATAGGCGCTCTGATCCCCGACTTGCGGAGCTGGACACCCTCGTCCACCGTGGCCACCCCCAGCATATCAACGCCGCACTCGACGGCGAACCTGGAAATCCTGACGGCGCCGTGCCCGTACGCGTCAGCTTTAACCACCAGGAGGATATTAGCGTCGGCAACTTTCTCTCTTATCCACCGGAGGTTCCACCTGAAGGCATCCAGGTCTATTTCTACCCAGGTTGGGAAATTATTCATATCGTCAAACCTGCCCTAGTCAACATCCTCCTGGCGGTCAGAATAGAGGAACCGGTCCAGGAAACGGACATACTCCGTCCAGTTACCGCCCTTGCCGTTCGGTTTGTTAATGAACTGAAGGGCCCCTCTGACCTGCGCGTCCATGTCGTCTATATAGCTCAGAAGAAGACTCTCGATAGTCATCGGTAGCACCGGGGAGCCGTGCTCCAGCCTGCCATGATGGCTCAGCATCATATGCTTGAGCTTCATGGCCAGCTCATCCGGGAAATCGTCGATACCCCTGATATACTCGTTGATAAACTCCAGCCCCAGCGATATGTGGCCCAGTAGCCTTCCCCGGTCGGTATAATCTATGTAACCGGCCGCTCCCAGCTCCTGCATCTTGCCCAGATCATGGATTATTACCCCGGCTAGCAGAAGGTCCCGGTCCGCTTCGGGGTAAACCTCCGCCGCCCTCTCAGCGGTTCTGAGCATATCGTGGACATGCTCGGCCAGTCCCCCGATATAGGAATGGTGCCAGCTCTTCGCCGCCGGAGAGGTCAGAAACCGCTCCCTGAAGCTGTCATCCCTGAAAATGGCTTCCAGCAGCTTTCGGATATGCGGATTTTCAATCCCCGATATCAGATCCAGTATGTATGAATAAATCCCCTGCAGGTCCCTGCCCGAAGATGGCAGAAACATGCCAGGGTCATAATCGCTCTTATCCAGTTTGTCGATCTCAAAGACCTTGAGCTGGAGGGTCCCCTTGTAATCCTGCACCTTCCCCTTTATTCTGGCGACATCTCCTTCCTCGATCTTCTCCTTCAGGCCCTCCGGAGGATCCCACATCACACCCTTGAGTATCCCGTCCCGGTTGGAGAACTGGAACAGGAGAAACTCTCCGCCGGAGAACTCCCGGGCAACCAGCTTGGAGACCACCATAACCTCATCCACATTATCGCCGACCTGTAAAATCCCTAGCATCAATTATCCCCTTGTATCATAAAAACAGTTATATGCTTCTAACCTATACAACAAACCGTTGTCCGGTCAAGAAATATCGGTGCCTGCGGCAAAAAAGAAAAGTGCGGCAACGGGGCCTCACTTTCGTAAAACAGTAATATATGTAGCCTGGAAAGCTATATTCCCGGCCTACTGAAGCGGTATGGTCTTTCCGCCGAACTCCACGTAATGGAGGGTCACCTTTCCCCCTATATCGTTAGCCCTGCGGTAATTACGTGTCGAAGCGGAAGGCCTGGAGCCGAATTCCACTCCACCCTTGAAATAGAAGCCCTCGTTTATGTAGGCCTTCAGCATCAGCTCGGCATGATCGCCCGGCTCTTCTATTATAAAACTTACATTCTCCAGATTAAGCAGATACGCCATTTCAGGCTCGCCGTCATACCTTACCTCTTCGTAGGAAATGGTCGCCTGCGGAACCTTGAACTTGGTATCGATGATCTCGCTGGTGGTCCTGGTGCTGTAGTTGAGACCCTCCAGGGTGATATCTTCGAATACACTCTTGTCGAAACCTTCCTTGGTCACCTTGGGCAGAATACCGGTGCCGGCAGGTTCGAGGAACATTGTATCCTGGCCCTGAACTATGAAATCAACCTGGTAATGAACCATCGGGTTGAATTTCTTTGTTGCTCCAACGATATAATTGCCTGTAAGTCCTTTAACCTCTTCCGCCAGCCCTCTTCCGGTAAAGAATTCAAGGAGATTATCCTCCCGGGCTATGGCCAGATCATTCTCGGCGACAATCATTTCGGGTGATTCAAAACTGAATTTGAACCCAGGACTGGGTATGCCTTCGAAGTTTGCTTCCCTGAGCGATGCCCTGGTGTAAGTCTCCTCGAGCTCCCCACCGCAACCGGAGATCATACCAGCAATCAGAAAAGCGGCCAGAAGAGAGCATAGTACTTTCATCATCTAGTTCTCCTTTTCACAATTTAAATAATTCCTCTCATCCGCATTATGGTTTTACCTGCCTTCAGCTACTAACTTGCAAGCTAATATTCTTTTATAGTAATGTCAATAACAAACTTGACTTTGTGCGGGGGCACCGGTGTAATTGTATATATTCAGAAGAGCTGGGGACTCTGGGTGCCTAACGGTAGCTCTTATTCTTCTTCTGCTCCGCCTTGTCGGTCAACTCAATCCCGTACCCTTCGAACAGCTGCCTTACCCCCGGATCTATCGCTAAATCATCGGTAAGCGGAACCAGTTTCACGCTGGCCTGCTCCATCTCGCCGCCTCTGCCGATAAGGTAGTTGAGCCTGCCCATGTACTTGCCCTGCCCTCCTGCTCCCAGCAGAACGGTTTCTCCAACCCTCATCAGCCTGTCCATCTTCGGTTTATTATGAGCCAGAATGGCCACATCGAAATCCTTCACCCGTCCCAGAAGCTCTTCCGCCCTCTGTTTTTCCATATGGCATACCAGAAATAGCAGGTCGGCCTCCTCCCGCATGCCGGGAATTATCCTCTCCAGAGCCTCGGCGGCTGGCTCGAGCACAAAACCTGACTGGTCCACGTAACCGGGGAAAACTATTGTCTCATCCAGAACCCCCGTCACCGCTATCTTAAGCCCGGTATCCATCTCTCTTACCACGTAGGCCGGTTCGAATATCAGCTCACCGCCTGCCCGGTCTAGCAGGTTGGCGATCACTATATCAAAGGAGTAGGCAGATGAAATCTCCCTGAGATAATCGAGGCCGAAGATAAACTCGTATTCTCCCGGGGTATATATATCCAGCCCCATCAGTTCATAGCTGTCCATCACCAGCTCCGCCATCTCCCTCGAGAATGAGAAATCAGAGCTGAAGTTATCACCCCCTGTTATGTATACGGTATTACCCCCGGAGGACCTGACCTCCTTAACATAGGAGGCCATCCTTCCGAGCCCTCCCATATCCTTTACCGAACACCCGCAGGACCTGATCTTGCCCCGCAGGTCGCTGCTGAATATGAGGCTTATATCTGTTTTATCTCCGTATTCCTTTCCGCCCTCTCCCGAACACGATATAACACAGAAAGAAAGCGCGGATATAATAAGTGTTAATATAATTTCTCTTGCGGCCTTTCGCATCTGATCACCTCGCCCGGTTTATAAATGATCCCGGCATTGAACTTCAGAATTATCGGTTGATTTTGCATCTTGTTATAAATATATAATGAACGAGGATCAAATGCCATAACAAGGATAAAGTTATGAAACAGATCAGAGAATTAAACCTGCCCGCCCGTTGGATTATCCTTCTTGCCTTTTCCGTGATACTGGCCGGCTGCGCCGGGCCCGCCCCCCGGAAACCGGCGCCCCCCGGAACTGAAACAGAAACCGCCTCCACCGGGGCAGAAACGACCGACGCCGAGGTTGCCGTGGTACTGGCCAACCAGGCGGCAAGCAACCAGAAATATGAAAAAGCTGCCGTCATACTGGAGAACCAGCTCCGGGCCACCCCCCATAATGCGGAGGCCCTGCGGCTTCTGGCCAGGGTCTACGCCGCCGATGGAAGAAGCTCTGAGTCCGCATCCGCCTGGAAGAAGCTCTATTCCCTGGAGCGTTCCGATCCTGACGCGGCATACCAGGTTGCCTCCGAGCTGGCCCTGGAGAAGAACTGGCCGGAAGTGGGGGAATCGCTGGATGCCGTTGAAGCGGCCGGGACCGCCGACAGCAGGCACTACCTGCTGCTGGGAGAGGCGAACCTGGAAATAGGTTACCGTAACCGGGCGGAAGAGTATCTGGAGAAAGCTTCAGACCTTCCCAGGGCAAAGACCCTTCTGGGAGAGCTCTACTACGGGAAGAGAAGGTATTCCAGGGCGCAGAAGACCTTCAGGTCGGTCCTGGAGAAAGACCCCGGCAACTACTCCGCCAACCTGCACCTGGGGTATATAC
>WJIX01000237.1 GCA_014730075.1 bacterium
CGATAATTCAGCATCATTCTCAGGTGGTGTATCTCTTTATCGGGAGCAGGCAGGGGATGATAAGCGATATCTTCGGAAGCAGGAAAAATCCTTTCTACAAATTCGCCAGGCAGGTCAGCCTGGACAAAATCCCCGAAGATAAATTCAAGCATTTCATTCTGGAGCGGTTTGATAGCGCTGATATCGATGCCGGGGGGAGAGAAGATGATATAATCAGATTTACCGGCAACCACCCTTACTATACCCAGCAGCTCTGCCATGAGATCTATAATCAGGATACAGATGGCAAAGTTGACACTGAAGATATTGATAAGGCCATAAGCGAGATAGTCGTTCAGCATGATGCCGATTATATGAGGTGGTGGAATCAGGCTGGCAACACCGAGAAAAGAATACTGGTGGGGTTGTCGGAGGGAGAACAGAAGCTGACATCGGGGGCCTTTCTCAGAAAATATGGAATTACCTCGGCCAGCACTGCCTCCAGCGCTCTGAAGAGACTTATTCGAAAGGGTTTTGCCGTTTATTCTGAGGGGATGATAGCGATAGAGGATCCTTTCTGGGGAATATGGATCAGGGAAAACAGGAAACAGCAGATTTAAGAACTCTGTATTACTGGTAGAAGATAATCCTGACCGGGATACCGATTCTGGCACAAAGCGGATTGTGTTGTTGCCACAGCTTCTTCGATCTTTTATTTGCCCGCCTCACTCCGGCGTTATATAATCCCGGTGTCATGTGCAGTAATAAACAATACGCGGATATCGCGCTGCCGGTGCCGTTGGACCGGTTCTTCACCTATGGTCTACCCGCGGAGCTTATCGATGATATCGGTACAGGCTCCAGGGTCAGGGTCAGGTTCGGCAGAAGGAAGCTCACCGGGTACGTGGTAGGCTTTGTTGACAAGCCGGAGGGCGATTTCAAGATCCGCGATATAGAGAAGCTGGTAGACCGTCAGCCCCTTCTCAATGATGAGCTCCTGAAGCTGGCCCGTTGGATATCATCATATTACGTTCATCCTCTGGGAGAGGTCCTCCGGGTGATGCTGCCGGCCTCGGTCAAGGGAAAGCCCAGGAAGAGGGCCAGGGGTGCGGATGAGGCGAGCTTCCCCCTTGAGATTGAGGCCCCGGAGCTTCATTCCCAGCAGAGCGAAGTGTTTGAGGTTGTGCGGGGTCATCTTGAAAGAGGAGAATACGCCAATATCCTGCTTCACGGGATCACCGGAAGCGGGAAGACCGAGGTATATCTGAGAGCTATTTCTGAGGCGCTGAAGATGGGAAAACGGGCCCTGGTCCTGATCCCCGAGATCGCCCTTATCCCGCAGCTTACCGTGAGGTTCACCAGGAGGTTCGGCTCTTCCAGGGTGGCGGTCCTTCACAGCCGTCTGACCGGTGCCCAGAGGCACCTTATCTGGCAGAGCGCTGCCGCCGGCGAGCTGGACGTGGTGATCGGCCCCCGCTCGGCGGTGTTCGTTCCGATGAAAGAGCTGGGTATCATAGTAGTGGACGAGCAGCAGGATATATCTTTCAAGCAGCATGAGAAGCCGCACTATCACGCGGTGGATGCCGCCGATTTCCGGGCCCGGCATCTGGGCGCGGTCCTGCTGATGGGTTCTGCCACACCGTCGCTGATCAGCTACAGCAGGGCGAGAAAGGCAGACGGCCGGTATTTCCACCTGGGAAGCAGGCCCCTGGATGGAGAGCTTCCCAAAGTTCAGATAGTGGATATGAGGGGGAAGAAGGAGGCTCTCTCGGAGGAGCTCCTGGACGCTCTGGAGAGCAGGGTCAGCAGGGGTGAGCAGGGGATAGTCCTATTGAACAGGCGCGGCCATGCCAATTTCATCCAGTGCAGAAAGTGCGGCTGGATCGACCGCTGCCCCAACTGCTCGATCTCGCTGACCTATCACAGCAGGGGATCCAGCCTGGTCTGTCACTACTGCGGGTTCGAGAAGAACGCGGCGGTGAAATGTCCCCAGTGCGGCTCTCATAAGATGCGCCGGGCCGGGATGGGGACACAGAGGATAGAGATAGAGCTCGCCAACATACTAAGGGGTGTTCGGATCGCCAGGATGGACCTGGATACCACCTCCGGGGCTGGCGGCCACGCGGATATCCTGGAGCGTTTCGGGAGGCATGAAGCCGATATTCTGCTGGGGACCCAGATGGTGGCAAAGGGCCACCACTATCCCAATGTAACCATTGTGGGGATAGTCGCGGCCGACTCCGGGCTGAACTTCCCCGATTACACCGCCTCGGAGAGGACCTTTCAGCTCCTGCAGCAGGCATCGGGAAGGGCAGGGAGGGGTGCAAGGAAGGGAAAAGTTATAGTACAGACCTATGCCCCGGAGCATCCCATATTCAGCTACCTGGTCGAGCACGACTTCGACCGGTTCGCAGAGCAGGAGCTGGCCCTCAGAAGCGAGCTTAAGTACCCGCCGGTGCTTGATTTCATATTGCTTACGGTGAGCTCCAGATCGGCGGAGAAGGCCAGGGAAGCCTCAGGCAGGATGAAGGATGCGCTGGAGGGCGGGTTATCCGGAAAGTTTCATCTGCTGGGCCCCGCGCCGGCGCAGCTATACAAACTCAGGGGCCGCTTCAGGTACCATATAATACTGAAGGGGAAGTTCGCGCCCGCCCTGAAGAAAACGATAGTGGAAACTGCCGGGGAGGCAGTCTCAGAGATCAGCTCCGCCGACCTGGAGTGGAACGTCGAGCCGGTAGGATTCTATTGAAAATATAAATTACCGCTGCTCCCACCGGTGGGAGCAGGGTTGGGTTTAAAAATTCTATTAAATCTTAAATCACTCCCGACGTTGGGAGTAGAAGAGGTAGCCCGGGGCGAGAAAATGGCAGAAAATTTTTCGCAAGCGCTGAAGGAACTCATCCGGAGGCGGGACCATCAGGTGGGGAAAATTCCGGGGGATTGATCCCCGAGCATATTGTCTCCGGAGAGCAGTCCGTAAAAATTGGCGCTCCAGCGGGCACTATCTTCTTGACAGCGAATGTATTGATTGATTAAATTACGGTGAGTGAGGAGTCAAACAAGAGAATCCAATTGCAAATAGTACTGTCTTATGTTGGAGATCCCTGAACACTCACTGTCTTTTGGAGGAAAAGATATATTTTACCATTCCGGAAAATTAAAGATTTCATGAAATTCAAGGAGGAGCAGCTGTCATGAAGAAATGCAATTTTATTTTTCTGATTATTGTCGTTCTGCTGGCTTCGATACCAGGTTGTAAGAGCGTTGAGACCACCAGCTCCATGCTCCATAACCAGGCGGGGGAATACGACAAGGCAATAGAGATGGCCGAGCTCGGCCTGGAGAAGGATCCCCAGGACGCGGAAGCGTACTTCCAGCTTGGGATTGCCTACAGCTACAAGGGCGAGATGAAAAAGGCCTACAAGAACTACATGAAAGCGAAGGAGCTGGCACCCAACGCCAAGGGCGACCTGGTTGAGACCAATATCCAGTCGAACTGGGCCAAGCATTACAACAACGGCCTGAACGAATACCAGCTGGACAACAAGGTGGGGGCGGTGAAAGAATTCGAGAAGGCCTGCAACGCCGATCCCAGGAGGATCAAGAGCTGGCTCAACTACGCCAACATATCATTTACCCTGGCCAATGACCCTGAAGCGGGGGATTCTACATACTTCGACAAGGCCTACATGGCCGCCGATACCCTGCAGTCTATTATTACCAAGGAGGATGAAGATTACCTGAAGGTTCTTCCCCTGGTAGGAAAGATCAAGGCCAGCCAGGGCAAGATAGATGACGCCATAAAGAGTTTTGAGGAACTGATCAGCGAGAAGCCAACCGAGACAAAGCCGGTGGAGAGAACCGCAGAGATGTTCTACAGGAGGGAAGACTGGGCCACAGCGGCCAAGCTCTACGAAGTGGCGGCCAGGGGTTATGAGATAAGTGGTGAGGAGAATCCCAGCCTCTATACCAATATGGGTGTGGTTTACAGCAAGATGAAACGTTATCATAACGCGGTCAGGTCTTTCAGCCAGGCCCAGTCGATGGCGCCGGAGAACAAGCAGATTGGTTATTCCCTGCTGGTTACCTATTACCAGGCCAAGCTCTGGGACGAGGCGATTATGTTCGGCGAGGAGTATACCACCAAGATAGCTCCCAACGATCCGAACGGATGGCAGATCCTCAGCAGGGCCTATAAGGAAAAGGGCCTGAAGATCAAGGCGGAGGAGACTTACAAGAGGTTTGTCGAGCTCCGGCAGGCACAGGGCGGTTAATACTGCCCCTGGCAATCATCCCGGTTAAATTACCGGGGAAACGGGGTGATACAAAGAAAAGAATGAAACGGTGATTTTGCTTGACAAAAAGGTCTTGATAAGATAGTTTTGCAAGTGATTATTGATATCAGCAGATAACTGTCCCATTTCTCCTTCTGATAAATACGCAGATGGCTAATTTCAGATAGATAAATAATTCAAGGTGCTGGCGTTGCGTGCCGATTTAATGAATACTTCCGAATAGATTCTTATTTAAGACCCGGCGCCGGAGATCACGTCAGGCTACCAGGGGATCTTCTCCGGATATATAAAATGGGATAAACAGTTTTCATGTTTATTATAAATGCAGAAAGTGTGAATTAATGGTGATGAAACAAGAGGTAAGTACTGTATGGACATTGTAGAGTTAAAGAGCAAGAAGATTGACGAGCTCATGGAGCTTGCAGACGAGCTGAATATAACAGAGGCAAGCAGCCTTCGCAGGCAGGAGATCCTGTTCAAGATCCTGGAGGCCCAGGCCAAGCAGAACGGGAATATTTTCAACAAGGGTGTTCTTCAGGTTCTGCCCGAAGGGTACGGTTTCCTGAGATCTCCCGCCTACAACTACCTTCCCGGGCCCGATGATATTTACGTTTCCCCCTCACAGATAAAGAAGTTCGCCCTGCGGACCGGGGATACGGTCTATGGCCAGGTAAGGCCCCCGAAGAATTCGGAGAGGTATTTCGCCCTCCTGAGGGTCAAGAGCGTCAATGACGAAGATCCGATTGAGAACAAGAGAAAGACCCTTTTTGATAACCTGACGCCCCTTTACCCGGAAGAGATGATCAACCTGGAACATACCCAGAAGGATTATTCCTCCAGGCTGATGAACCTCCTGACTCCCATAGGGAAGGGCCAGAGAGGGCTGATAGTATCGCCGCCCAGGGCTGGAAAGACCATAATACTGCAGAAAATAGCGAATGCCATAACCACCAACCATCCGGAAGTTGTACTGATAGTTCTTCTCATCGATGAGAGGCCGGAGGAGGTTACCGACATGGAGCGCTCGGTCAAGGGCGAGGTGATAAGCTCGACCTTTGACGAGCCGGCCAGCAGGCACGTGCATGTTGCAGATATGGTTATACAGAAGGCCAAGAGGCTGGTGGAGCACAACAAGGATGTGGTAATTCTGCTGGACAGTATAACCAGGCTGGCCAGGGCCCATAACACGGTGGTGCCCCATTCAGGCAAGATACTTTCAGGCGGTGTCGACTCCAACGCCCTGCAGCGGCCCAAGAGGTTTTTCGGGGCGGCCAGGAATACCGAGGAGAAGGGCTCGCTGACCATTATCGCGACCGCTCTTATCGAGACCGGTAGCAGAATGGATGAGGTGATCTTCGAGGAGTTCAAGGGAACCGGCAACCTGGAGATAGTACTGGACAGGAGACTGGCCGACAAGAGAGTCTGGCCGGCGATCGATATCTTCCGCTCCGGGACCAGGAAGGAAGAGCTGCTTCTGGACGACAAGGTGCTGAACAAGGTATATATTCTCAGGAAATTCCTCAGCGACAAGAACTGCGTGGAAGCAATGGAGTTTCTGCTGGAGAAGATATCCCGGACCAAGACCAACAGCAGTTTCCTGAAGTCGATGAATGTATAGCCAGCGCCGGCAATTTTTCATTTGTTTTTATTACCGGCTCTTATTAAGTTATCAGAGCGAAGGGTATGGCTAAGGAAGTATAAACGGAGAATGTTATGAAGAAAGAGATTCACCCTGAATATCAAGATGTTGAAATAACCTGTATCTGTGGAAATAAGATTGAGACCCGTTCAACCAAGGAGAAGATCCAGGTGGAAATCTGCTCCAAGTGCCACCCGTTCTTCACCGGAAAGCAGAAGCTGGTTGACACAGCGGGGCGTATTGACCGTTTCCGCCGCAAGTACGGGGACTACCGGAAGAAGAATACAGAAGAAAAAAAGGATAAGTCCTCCTAGCTCTGGTATCTTATTCTGATATTTATTTTCGCGCGGGCAGCCGTTACCGATCCGGCTGCCGCGCGCGTTTATAAGGTGGACACATTAACCTCGGGTATTTCGCAATTTTCTGGATTAATAATTTAAAATACGGTAGTTTCCTACTACTATGAATATATCCGATAACTTCTGACTGTTCTGCAGCCAGTGGAGGCGACAGGTGAATAACTCTGAAAGATACCGGACCGTCCTGGAACGTTTCGAGGAGATAACCGGGAAGATGGCCGACCCCGAGGTGATACAGAACCGGGAACTTTACAGGGAGCTGGCCATAGAGAGAAGCGACCTGGAAGAGGCGGTAGAGAATATCAGGAAGTATTTCGAAGCGGCCGATACCATCGAAGAGGACCAGAAGGTGGTAGAAGAATCGGACGACCAGGAGCTGGTCAGCTTCGCCCGCTCGGAGATCGAGGAGCTCAAGGAGGAGCTGGAGAAACTGGAGAACAGTATCAACCTGGCTCTGATCCCCAAGGACCCGGATGACTCCAGAAATACGGTTTTCGAGATCAGGGCCGGTACCGGAGGGGACGAAGCGGCCCTCTTCGCCGGAGACCTGGCCAGGATGTACCGCCTGTACGCGGACAAGAATAACTGGAAGATGGAGATTCTCTCCAGCCACCCATCCGAGGTGGGCGGATACAAGGAGATAGTTTTCCTGATAAGCGGGCAGGACGCTTACGGCAAGCTGAAGTTCGAGAGCGGAGTGCACCGGGTGCAGAGGGTCCCCGAGACCGAATCGGGGGGAAGGATACATACCTCCGCGGTTACCGTGGCGGTGCTTCCCGAAGCGGACAAGATAGATATCAATATAGAGAAGAAGGATCTGCGGATTGACGTATTCAGGGCAAGCGGGCCGGGCGGGCAGAGCGTCAATATGACAGATTCTGCGGTCAGGATAACCCATGTCCCCACCGGGATAGTGGTAAGCTGCCAGGATGAAAAATCCCAGCACAAGAACAGGGCCAAGGCGATGAAGGTTCTCCGTTCCAGGCTGTTCGACAGGATCAAGGAAGAGAGAGATGAGAAGAGAGCGAGGAAGAGGCGGGATATGGTCGGTTCCGGGGACCGCAGCGCAAAGATCAGGACGTACAACTTTCCCCAGGGAAGGGTCAGCGACCACAGGATTAAGTTTACCTCGCACAACCTCAAGGGTATCCTGGACGGCGATCTGGAGGAACTGATAGAAAACCTCATGCTGGCCCACAGGGAAGAGATGCTCGCCGAGGAGTTGGAGCAGGTTGAGGAGAACTGAGGGGGCTTTCAGTTGAACAGCCAGTCAGGAGGAGTATCCTCCCCTACAGTGATAGAAGCGGTAAAGCTATCCGAAGAGTATCTGGCCAGGCACCATGTCGAATCTCCCAGGCTGAGCGCCGAAAGGCTGTTGGCAAAGGCGATCGGCTGCAGCAGAATGGATCTTTACCTCAACTACGACCGGGTGCTGGATGAAGACATCCTGGGCATATACCGCGCCGACCTGAAGAAGAGAGCCAGCCATTATCCCCTTCAGTACCTTATGGGAGAGACGGAGTTCTTCTCACTTCCCTTCCGGGTCTGCGAGGAGGTATTCATACCCAGGCCTGAGACCGAGGTACTGATAGAGCGGGCGGAAGAGATTTTCGCGGAGAAGAGCTCGGTCAGGTTTCTGGAGTTCGGGATTGGCAGCGGAGTTCTCTCCGGCACCCTGGCTTCCCGGAATCCCGGCTGGGAGGGGGCAGGTTTCGATATCTCCCCGGAAGCGGCGAGACTATCGCGGGAGAACCTGCGGTCGCTGGGAGTCCTGAACCGGATCAGGGTTTTTGTCTCATCCGGTTTTGATGCCCTGTCATTCGATAATGAATTCGACCTGTTACTTTCCAACCCTCCCTACGTGCCGGCTGGAGATATAGACGGCCTCCAGAAGGAGGTCTCTCTCTTTGAGAACAGGACCGCCCTGAACGGCGGGGAGGAGGGGGCGGATTTCTATCCGGTACTCGCAGAGGCCGGGCTGAGGCTCCTTGCAGAGGGTGGTGTTCTTCTGGTTGAGATAGGAGATGGGATGGGAGATATGGTAAAAGAGATATTCGAGAGATACGGCTACGGCGGCGTGGAGATCACCAGGGATTACAGCGATCTTCAGAGAGTGGTCTCCGCGGTGAGAAAGCAGGAGGCGGTGAGCTGAATAATGGACAGTTTTCTGGTGAAAAATTCGGGCGGCCTGGAGGGCAGGATCAGGGTAAGCGGAGCGAAGAATGCCATGCTTCCGCTTATGGCGGCTTCCATACTGGCCGAGGGGAAATCAGTTTTTGAGAATGTACCCAATCTGAGGGACATGAAGACGATGAGCAGTCTGCTGGACATGCTGGGAGTAGAGGTTGAATTCAAGAACGGCAGGCTTACCGCGGACGCTTCGGCTATACAATCGGAGGAGGCTCCCTACTCACTGGTGAAACAGATGCGGGCATCAATATACGCCCTGGCACCCCTTCTGGTCAGGCAGGGGCACGCCCGGGTATCGCTGCCCGGCGGGTGTGCATGGGGGCCCCGCCCGATCGACCAGCACCTCAAGGGATTGACGGCGCTGGGGGCCAGGATAAAGATAGACCACGGCTATATTGAGGCTACCGCACGAAAGCTCAAGGGAACCGGGATAATCCTATCCGTTCCCAGCGTAGGCGCCACCGTAAATATCATGATGGCGGCGGTTATGGCCAGGGGTAAAACGGTAATAGAGAACGCGGCCAGGGAACCTGAAATTGTCAACCTGGCGGAGGCGCTTGGCGAGGCGGGGGCGAAGATATCTGGAGCTGGATCTTCCACCATAGAGGTTGAAGGGGTAAAGGAGATAAGTCCTCTGGCATCCAGGGTGATACCGGACAGGATAGAAGCGGGCACTTTTGCCGCCGCCGCGGTTATCACCGGGGGAGAGGTAATAATTGAAAACTGCAGGCCGGACCATATGCGGGCTGTGATACAGGTGCTGAAAGAGTGCGGCGCCGATATTGAAACCATAGATGACAGCATGACTGTAAAGGGATCGAACAGAAGAACCAGGGCGGTGGATATTGAGACAGGATACTACCCCTCATTCCCCACTGATATGCAGGCCCAGATAATGTCGGTCCTGGGCCTGGCCAGCGGTTCCAGCTCAGTAGTGGAAAATATCTACGCTGACAGGTTTTCCCATGTACCGGAGCTCAGGCGCCTGGGAGCGGACATACACCTGGACGGCAATGTGGCGGTGGTACGGGGGGTTAAGAAACTGGAGGGAGCACCGGTGATGGCAACCGATATCAGGGCAAGCTCGGCGCTGATACTGGCCGGGCTTGTGGCCGAGGGGGAGACAAAGATACTGAGAATCTACCATATCGACCGGGGGTACGAGAGAATAGAGGAGAAACTACGCGGGTTGGGGGCAGATATCAAGAGGGTGAACGAACCTCACTGAAGGGGGAAGCGGTGAAGCATGTTATAGTGGGCACGGCGGGACATGTGGACCATGGTAAAACCGAGATTATCAAGGCCCTGACCGGAAAGGACACCGACAGGCTGGCTGAGGA
>WJIX01000238.1 GCA_014730075.1 bacterium
CCGTCTGTGGTGTACATAATCAGGCCCTTGTCACCGACCGCCCAGCCCGTATTGGCATCCTTGAAGAAGATTTCGAATACCTCTTCAGTTGAGGGCAGGGTCATCTCTGTCCAGGTGTTTCCACCGTCGGTGGTCTTGTAAAGGAAGTCGCCGCCAATGTAGCCGACCGTTGAAGTCGGGAAATGGCCGCAATAGAAGACTTCATCCTTCTCCATCTGGTACTCGGTTGTCCACTGTCCGAAGGCCGTACCGAAAGTCAACAGCAGAACCACGATAAAGCAGCACGTAATCTTGTATTTCATTTTATTTGCACCTCCTATGCTGCTGCATCGTACATAAAACTACAGGGGATTTAGGCAAAAGCTTTGGATGCAGATAGATCACCTCCTTTACTCTCGTTAATCTCATCGGAACAGGGTAAACCACATTATCCCGCTCAGACCCTGGCGTGAGTCACTTATTCCATCTCTGGTCCTGTCGCTGTACATCAGCTCCATCTCTATATTCCAGTACCCGAACTGGTACCCGAAACCTCCGGTCACACGGTAGCTGTCCATATTCGCCGGCAGCTTAAGCCAGCGGTCGATCGGGTAGTCGATAACCTCGAATCCCAGCCTGACCGAGTGGAGGCCGTAGAGGCTGTACTCCAGCCCCACTCTACCTATGTTCTGCACTACCTCAGCTTCTCTGAAAAGACTGGCCCCGTAATCATTCGCTTCTATCTGGTACGAGTTCATTATGTAATCGGCTGTAGCTGTGAGGTTCAGCCGCCGGATCAGGTAGCTGAACCCTCCCCCTATCGAAGCCATCTGATATGGATTGTCGTAGAGTAGTACATCATCGTATTCAGGCCTCTTGGCCCATCCGTCATTGCTCATCACCCTTCCGGTCAGGCCCAGGGTAAGCGGAAGACCCTCCGGGGTGTACCTTCCCAGGAATCTGAAATCGAACCTTTCCGTTTCCCAGAAACTCATCAGAGCCCTCTCAAAAGCGTCGTAACGGCTTTCGGTCTGATGGAGGGCGTAGGTGAGAATGGACCCCAGTTTAAGGTGTTTTCCGAGGTAGAAGTTCTGCACGGTAACCTCTCCCCCCCATTCAACCTCGCTGATCTGCTTGCTGGAAAATGACCTTACCTCGTATATGCCCTCACCGGAGTAACGGTTTATTATGTTATCGTAACCTTCATCGGTCTTGTCGAAATTGGTCCTGTTTCTATTACGTATGGGGCTCAGAGTCAGGCCGAACATATAACCGCTTGAATGCTGGTATACCATTCCCAGGGTTGCCTTCAGATAGTTATGAACGATCTCCGGGCGGGTATACTCCTGTTTGAGCCCGGTGGAGATATCGTACTCCAGCCCGGCTCCAATATGGAGGTTATCCCTCAGCATCAGGCTGTAACTAGCCAAAAGGCTGGGACCGTAATATTCGAAATCACCCGTGGTCAGATCGGTAAGATAAAAAGGATCATTATACTGGTCGATCTCAATCGAATGGTATATTTCTCTGGCGTTGTAACGCTTATAGGTTACGCTCCCGCTGGTCACATGTCTCTCTCCCAGCCTCTTGATCCCGGAGAATCCCGCAAAGAGGTTGTTGGTCAGATAGGGATCATATTTCCTCTTCAGGTCGCCTGATTCTTCCTGCACTCCCGCTGTGAAACGGATCCATTCCCTCTGGTAGTCCATGAGAAGATAAGCTGGATTATATCCGTAGTCGAAGGGATTGATCTGGTTGTCCTGGTCATATAGTGCTATCCCGCAGTTTCCCATGGTTGATAATCTAAGTTCATTTCCCCTTGCCGGGATGAAGATGAGGGCGAACAGGGCAACCGCCAGTACCGTCAGGCAACCTCTCATAATTCTTCCACGCAAAATCTTGCTCCTCTCTTGATAATCCGGCACCGTCAGTGGTGGTAACCAGGTGTCGGCTTATCGGTAACTATAAAATCAAAAGCACTATTGTTCGAGTCCAGCCCCGGGAATCTCCTCTCTATCGACCTTGCTCCGTATTTCGGCGCACCTGGCGCCAGGGAAGCATCCAGTCGCTCAGTCATATACCTGCTGGCATCGGGATTGCTAGCGTATTCAACTGCATCAATTATAGTCTCCAGTGGTACGTGACCGTAGACCTGAGTGCCGTAGTCATTTATATGTTCATGAAATGAGTACTCCTCTCCCGTGGCCAGGAATACCGATTCATGTCCCAGGTTCATGGTAAAATCCTTGCCCTCCTCTGTTACGGGAAAGAGCTGAATCTCTGCCGGGCACCAATCAAATTCCTGGGGGTTGCAGAATTCATAAACCGCATCGGAATGGTCGACACAGGCAGGATCCTGGGCAGAGTGATCTATGGCATCGCAGGCTATCACCAGGAATTCACCCGCCTCTATCGGATGGTCCCGGGTTACCCCCCTCTCACCGGGGAATTTATAAATATAGTATGCTATGGCATAATCCACTGCTTCCCAGTCCAGCAGGTTGTCATAATGGGTTCCTCTTCCAAAAATATATCCATCCAGGTAAATCGTTTCATCCGAGGAATTATAGAGCTCTATGAATTGATCATAGTAGTAGAACGCTGAAGCCTTGCAACCGGAATAATATATCTCATTCATCACCAGGGGGGTGGTCGGAACGAACCCCATCTTGATGGTATCATTCAGGGCAGGGTCGTTCAGAAGGCTCTTCTGCTTCTGGCCAAAGATAAGCAGGTTGCTGAACTGTTTTTCGGCTGTGATAATATACCTGCCGGCTGGAATATTGACCAGTTCGGCACGGCCTTCGTCATCTGTCAACAGGGTTCTCTGGAAGAAGAACTCCACGGCATTTATCTTTACCGTTACTTCCC
>WJIX01000239.1 GCA_014730075.1 bacterium
CCTGATATTCATCATCCTGTCATACTCCACCGTGAAGTGGTTGATCAGGACTGGATAGGGGGCGCTCTGACTGGATATAACAAGGGTATTCTCTCCTTCGGACAGCCATTCCGAGGGAAGCGAACTGAAATAGAAGAACCTGACCTCCTCACCCATAAGTGTTCCAGTACCTATCTGATTAGTGCCATTGGAGTTCTCTATTTCGAACCTCAGGTTCTTGTTATCTGTCTCGTAATATCCCCGCAGCGAGACGGTAACGGAAAACTCTCCTTCCGGGTACAGGTCGCGGCAGAAGAAATCGGAGGAAACGCTGCTCTGCTCCGGCAGGGCCACGAAATAGTAATCTCTGGCCCCGTACCTTATCTTCTTCTTGTAGAAGGTATCCTTCCTGACCCGCTCTCTGGAAATGAATGTGCTGTCCCCGGGTTCTCCCGCCGGCTCCATTCCACTTCCGGGGTTCATCATCTCTCCAAACTGATTTTCCCGGAGCCAGACTACATGCTCCCCGGTGAACGCGGCAATGGTGTCTCCGGCTGCGGCATCATCCCTTATCCCCTCAGCGAAGAAGTAGAGAAGGTCGTCCTCCTCGAAATACCCGGCCGAGGAGTTCTCCCCCTTTATCACTGTCATCGGCAGATCCCGTTCACGGTAAAGGTCCGGTTCCGACTCGTCGTAATAATACCTCTTGATTGCGAACTGCCCCGTGGCCAGGGGCCCTCCTCCCATAACGCTATTCAAGGAATCTGCCTCCAGAAGGTAGAACCCGGTCTCCGGTATTCTTATCCTGAGAGATCTTCCCCCGTTGGACTGACCGGTCATCCTTATCCCCGGAGCATCAATCTCTTTGATGTATCCACGGGCATCCCGGGGGTTGACCAGCGTCCTTTCATATATTCTCTTCCAACCCCTGGGGATCGATCCTGTTGAGGAACCCGCGGGTTCAGGGTACTCAACTGTCACCCTGATCTTTCTGGCGATCCAGTAGCTGTTCCGATCTTTTCCAACCGGGTTGATCCTTACCGGCAGGACAGGCAGTCTTCCCATCATGCTCTTTCTGCCTGCTGACACCACCGGGGGCAACCCTTTCCCTTCCCAGGGGTCTACATCGGGCAGATATGTTTCGGTAACAGGCTCTCCATCATCCACCTTCCGGAGTCGGCTCCCCTTCTTTCTGGCCAGCCGGATATCGCCCAGCTGCTCCCTGGATAGCACTACGGCCCGTACGATGGGCACGCCACCATGAGGCACTGCCACATTGAAAATCCTTCCGGGGAGCTCCGGAGCCCCGGGCGGTGAAAATGTCCCATATCCGTTTATTATTATCCTGGTGGCTCCATCCGGTGTCTCTTTGAGTTCGAACTCACCTACAACTATTTCAAAGGTAACAGTTCCGGACTCAGACCTGACATTGTGGATACCCGCGGCCGCCCTTACCGGCATGATGGTAACTGCCAGAAAGAATAGAGCAGACACACCTATCTGCCTGAATATATTCATACCCGATTTCAACAGGGATTTACCTTTCTATAAATAATTAAAATTGAACAGGGGCGGATAATTATAACTCTTAGTACTTTTATAAGTTTAAACTATCTGCCGGGGTAAATCAAGAACAATAACGGACTGAGCCGCTGTTGGATCCCCTCAATAGCAGAATCGGATGCTGTATTCAGTAGCAGCGGTGCCGCCAGTGACAGGCAAACTTTGCGAAATCACTCAGATTGATGCAGTCGTCATTGTGGAAGTCGAAGCATTCGATATACCCCTCTTCTCCCCAGCAGTGCCCGAATGAACTGCTGAAAGCTGAAAGATCGGAGAGGTCAACCATTCCGTCAGGCACATAATCAGGGCTTCTGATCTCGATAGCAATACAGGCCGGTTCTGTGCAGGCGGGCTGCTCCATAATGATAATATTCTGGATTTTGAGATAGACTCCTCCGGATACGGCACAGCCGCTCCCGGCGATAGCACCGGAAATGGTGGTTTCCCCATCCTGATTGGTCAGTGAATCGGCAACGACGCCATCCATGCAGATCATGATTTCATTCCCGGGATCACAAGACCCGATCCAGTAATCTGTCCAGGGAATCCCCGGTATACCCTCCCACTCACGATCCAGAACTGTAACCGATATGTATCCGTCAGAACCGCACTGGTCTCTGATACTGTCAAAATCGCCGGCCGGGCAGATATTGAGCTGCATCCATGAGCAACCGGTCAGCGAGACAGATGATCCGCATGGATCAATCCCGGGGCCGCTATAGGACGCACCTGATATAAATAATAAAGCCACGACTGAAAAGATCGCTGTTTTCATATCACTTCCCCTATCTATTAAACCCGCAGGTCCACTTAAGAATTAATGGCTTTGAATCGTACAGGGGTAAGAATCCACATTAATATTATACTATTATAATCCTGTTTTATTAATATCTTTCTTTCATGGCAGAGCGATCATCCGGATCCCCAATAAAAAAGGGCCGCGCGGTATGCCGCACGGCCCAATTTTTGATCAAAGCTCAAAGTATCCGTTTAGCGATACATCGACTTTACGGCACCCCAGCTTTCCGTCTCAGCGTCAACAACACAGGGCATAGCTACGCCAAACTGGTTGCCTTCGATGAGAGGATACTGCGGATAACCGACCTCGCAGGAGGTAACGATGTAGTTACCTGAATCCCATGCGGGAACGGTGAATACCATGTGAGGTGTACCCGTATAAGGGAAGGAATACTTGGCAATCCATACCCACTCCTGTGTCTGGCAGGTAGTGAAGGCACCGGCGAATGCCGTGGTCAGCAGGTCACCGATTATCGAAGGAACGCCAGGATTCTTGGTGGCACCCGCATACTGCGCGGGGCCGAGGTCGATACCCAGCTCAAAGCCCTGAAGGCCTGTAGCGGGATCAGACTGGACCCACAGCCTGAAATCGACCGGTTCGAATGCGCCTGGATAAATATCGCAGGAAGCTGCCAGCGGGTCTTCATTCTCGGTCAGGAGAAACACTGTGTAAGGTCCGGACGCGTACGCTGTTGCTGAAAATAAGGCGAGAATTACCAGAGTCATTAATGCTTTCTTCATTTTAATCTCCCTTAATAATTCTTAGTTCAAGTTGCAGTTGATTCGGTCATTTCTCTATTCGCCCGGATCAAAACTCTTTTTCCGGACAAATTCCCTGACCTTCGTGCTGACAACAACTTCCATCTAAATTGGGCCGCGCGGCATACCGCACGGCCCAATATATGATCAAAGTTCAATGCATCCGTTTAGCGATACATCGACTTTACGGCACCCCAGCTTTCCGTCTCAGCGTCAACAACACAGGGCATAGCTACGCCAAACTGGTTGCCTTCGGTGAGAGGATACTGCGGATAACCGGTCTCGCAGGAAGTAACAATGTAGTTACCTGAATCCGATGCGGGAACGGTATAAACCATGTGAGGTGTACCAGTATACGGGAATGAATACTTTGCAATCCATACCCACTGGGTGGTCTGACATTCGGTGAAAGCACCGGCGAATGCCGTGGTCAGCAGGTCGCCAATGATCGAGGGAACGCCAGGATTCTTGGTGGCACCCGCGAACTGGGCGGGGCCGAGGTCGATACCCAGCTCAAAGCCCTGCAGGCCTGTAGCGGGATCAGACTGGATCCACAGCCTGAAATCGACCGGTTCAAATGAACCCGGGTAGACTTCGCAAGAAGCCGCCAGCGGGTCTTCATTTTCGGTCAAGAGCAGTGCTGTGTAAGGCTCACATGCATTCGCGCCTGCCGTAAAGAAGGCGAGTATCACGAGAGTCATTATAACTTTCTTCATCTTACTCTCCCTAAAAATTCTAAATTAACTAACTTCCTGATTTATTTTCCTGTAACAACAGCTCATACTTGCTGATTTCCAGGTCTTATCTGTACATCGACTTGACGGCTCCCCAGCTCTCTTCCTCAGCATCGGTCTCTTCGATGCAGATAGTCGAGGTCATACCATCAATGTCGAACGCGATATCTGATTCCCCAAAGGTGTCGTAAATTCCATACAGACCACCATATTCAGGGTGCGGCATCGCAAAAGATGTCGGTGCCGGACCAATAGAAATATTGAAATTGAGGATATCAGCGCAGGTGCAGCCCGGAGGCATCATGAAAGTATAAGTCATGGCGAGGTCAAAGCCGTTTCCGTAGCAGGGAAGCTGCGGATTGTAGCTGACCGCGTGCCCGCCGAGCGGATCACCGATCTCCAGAGAGAAATTCCAGGGGAACTCGACGCTCAAAAGCATCGGCGCGCAGGTTGCGGGGGTACCACTGTATTCCTGCGGTCCCAGCAACTGATACTGGAAAGTTCTCACTTCGTGCGGTGCATAAATGTACAGATAACCATTGAACGTCTGGCCATAGGGTGGCACATCGCCCTGCTTGATATACAGCTGCCCGTTATCGAAGTAAACTCCTAACGAGCTGTCTGCCATCAGCATCCCTGGTATGACCAGTATGGCTGTTAAAACTAGCAGTACTCTCTTCATCTCTATCCAACTCCTTTTTGTAAAGCAGCCCAACAAAAGTTGTATAATTTAAAAGCAGTCAGATCTTTTTAGCGGCACTCATGCTGCCAGTGCGGCGCGAAAGCTGAAAAGTCACTCAGATCAACACAGTCGTTGTCCACGAAATCGAAGCATTCGTTGTAATTTGCATCACCTGAACACTCATTCCATGCATTAATGAAAGCCGTGAAATCTGAAAGATCAACTACGCCACTACAGATGTAATCCGGGCTTCTGATCTCGATATCGAGACAGATCGGATCTGTGCAGCCAGGCGCCTCCAGAATCTGCTGATTCTGGATCGACATATAAACGCCACCAGAAAGAACGCATCCGCCACCGCCGATGAAACCGGAAATAGTGGTCTCTCCGTCACTGTTGGTAAGCGAATCCGCAACTACGCCGTCGCAGCAAAGACAAATTTCTCTTTCGACATCAGGAACGCAGGCACCCATCCAGTAA
>WJIX01000240.1 GCA_014730075.1 bacterium
GCGGTGTGCGGTGTGAGCGCGGTGGTAAGCTCAATTTTTCATTCACCCCTGGGCGGAGCTCTTTTTGCCGCCGAGATAACCAGAAAGAACTCTATCATATATCCCCACCTGTTCCCGGCCATCCTTACCGGGTGCGCGGCAGTCTATGCCTCCTCCCTGTTTGGCCAGGACCCCGTATTCGCCCTCTCGGCGCCCCCATTTGCCAACCGGATCGATCATATCCTGCTCTGTGTACTGGCCGCCATCATCAGCGGGGGAGTGGGGATCCTCTTCATTGCCTCATTTAATCGAATGAAGGAATCATTCCAGATATTGCCTTTCAGGCAGCCGGCGCAGGCAGCTCTGGCCGGGATCATTCTATCTCTGATCTGGGCAGCCGGGGGGCTCGATATCCTGGGCACATCCATTCCCCTCTTCAACAGTCTCGCCTCCTGGGACAGCTCGGCGTTGAGTTCGATCCCATTTTACCCTGGTAATATATTCCTTCTTGCCGCCCTGCTGCTGATACTCAAAATGACTGCCACCTCCATTACGGTTGGAAGCGGTCTCAGCGGGGGAGTGACCGGGCCACTGATTGTGATGGGGGCCTGTTTCGCCGCCCTCTTCTGCGCCGCATTCGGTATTGCCGGAGGAAGCGCGGCCTACTTCGCGGTTCTATGCGCCTGTATCAGTGCCATACTCTCCTCCGCTCTCAACATACCGATAGCGGCGGCCCTGATAGCTGTGGCGGTTTTCGATCATTCCTATATCATACCCTCAGTGGTAGGAGCTATTCTTCCCTTCTTCATATTCAAGGGCAAGACTGTTTTCGTATACCCCGGTTTGGAGGAGCAGCTCGAGAGGACCGGGTAATAACCGGAAACAACCCTCAACCAGAAGGAATATCGCTGAACCGCCGGGGAGTATGATAACCACCCCCCCCGCTCAGGGGTAACTTTTCCTTAATCACTATCCCGGACTGGTGATAAATCCCCAGCACAGGATCAGATTCATTCCTCTCAGCCCCGGCCAGGTGGGCCGGAAGCATGGCTTTAGCTGCTGTTATAATAGAAGTTACAGAAAGACAGTAGTTTCCGGCAGGGATAGAGGCCGGTATTAATGATAACGGAATAAATATTGTATTGTTAATCGGGCGTGGAAATACGGACTGGCAGAAAAGGAAGCAAAGATGTCGGTTAAGAACCTGACAAGACATACCATGCTGGGACATACACTGCTGACACTGAGCAGGAATTTCCCCAGGACTCTCAAGCATATCAACCAGTTCGGTATTCCCGAAGGTTACGCCCTGTGGATATCTCCCTGCAGCGCCATCTACACGGTGGGAATGAATAATCCGGTGGATATCGTATTCCTTGACAAAGACCGGAGGATCATAAAGATTCTCCGGAACTTCCCCCCCAGCTGTTTCGCCAGGACAGATTCAGAGTCAATCGGCGCCCTGGAGCTTCCTCCAAACCGTCTTGCCCAGACCAACTCCTTTCTGGGTGACAGAATCAAGCTTGAAATAGATTAGTCCCCGCGACCGGCGAAAGTTCCCTGATCCTGATCAATCTCACCAGTATCCTAAACCAGCGTATCCCACCCAATGGCGGAGGGTGCTGATATTTGTCATGCCCAGCCCCAGAGTGCGATCCGGATCTGCAGGAGCATCCAGGCTGGTGCCATAACGGAGCAGAAATCCTTCCGGTTTTTCCCGTCCCGAGAGCTCGCAGAGCTCGAGCAGGGTCCGCAATCCAAAAGGTATGGAATAAACCCCGCACCAGGTAACCTTGTAAGGCCATTCAAGGTCGTCCCTTTCCACCAGCTCCCTGAACCTGGACAGCCCGGCCCGGTCGATAATACCTGTAAGAGAGGAGTCTATTATCTTCATCTCCTGTTCCAGAGCCCTCTGGTAACCCTCGCGGTCCGTCCCGAAAGGAGCGTAATTTCTTCCACCCCATTTGCGGTCGCCGTAATGTACGCAGTCTGCGGAAATCAGGACCGCCAGGTCCTCTCCGAGAACCCAGCCCCGCCGATTCATCTGCTCTTTAAGGGCTGAAGCGGTCAGGCCCGCCAGCTTTCCCTGAAGCTCCCCCTTTAACCTGGTGACCAGGACAGGGACTATTCGCAACTCTTCAGCTTCCGGCCCACCGAACCCGGGAAACTGCAGGAAGGGAATGAAAGACTCGATCGAATGCTCGCCGGCATGCAACCCATTATCAACCATTACATATTCTCCGGGAAGGGCGGCGATCAGGTCTTCTCTCAGCCCGGAAACCTCGCAGTTTCCGTAAGGCCCCTTCCAGGCGTCGTAACTGTCAAAAACGAGCCTGCCTTCGATCCCGGCGCGGCGGCAGGAGTGGCACACCCCGAAGATAACCACCACCGGAGCCTTCACCCTCTTCATTACCTCCAGGTAGACCGGCCCGGCATAGAGGTAATCGTCGTGCGGGCAGATTGCAGCTGTCATTACACCTTCAGGAAGGCCCTCCGTCGCCTTCGCGCCGGAACGGCTACGCCCGTACCGGCCCGCCATTTCGACCACCAGCTCCACCTGTGCGGGTGAAGTGGCATAACCCACGGTATCAACCGGCATTCTAACCGAACCCTGTTCCGCCGCGAATGTATGAACCGGGGTGATTAACCCGTCCCGTAGGATTAAATTCAATACAGCCAGCAGGGATAAAGTTAACAATATCTTCTTTCTCATCCTGATACCTCCACGGATGCCGGCTCCCGGCATTCTTCGCCGATATTCTCAAGCCCTGATTACAGAAACAGTATCATGGATAGGATGATAACTCCAATTGCCCGCGCTGTCTTCAATTTTATCTTACCCTCAGCGGTCAGGGCATGTATAATGGTATTGTTTTGTCACAAAGGGAGAGGGCAGAATGCCAGGTAATATCAGAGAGGAAATAGCGGAAATAACCCAACGGCTCTACCGCAGGGGGCTCACCACCGTATCGGGAGGAAACATCAGCGCCAGAGGGGGAAACGGTTCAATATTCATTACAAGGTCAGGGCCCGACAAGGGAATGCTCACCGGGGAGGATATCTGCGAGATATCATCCGGGGGGGATATTCTATCAGCAGGGCTCAATCCCAGTATGGAAACCGGAATGCATCTGGCAATATACCGGCGGCGGCCTGATACCTGCGCGATAATTCATAGCCACCCCACAGTGGCATGCGCCTTCTCAGCCACCGACAGAGAGATCGACACTACCCTTACAGGCGAGACATACCTGCTGCTCGGAAAGATCGAAAAGGTGCCGGGGGAGACCATGGGCTCGGAAGCTCTGGCAGATGAAGTGGGGAAGGCGGCCGCAGGCTCCGATGTAATAATGATCGGAAACCATGGGCCGGTCTGCCTGGGAAGATCCCTGATGGAGGCCTACAATAGAACGGAAGTTCTGGAACAGGCAGCCAGAATGACACTGGCCGCTCATATGCTGGGAAACTGCAGTAGGCTCTCAGCGGAAACCCTCAGGCATATAGATTCTATTTTCAGGGGAAGCTGAAAAAAAGCATATCCGGGACAACCCGGTCAACCGGCTGGCAGTAGAATCTCCACGGAGGTCCCGCTTCCCGGACTGGTATTGACCGAGAGCTCCCCGTGGTGCCTCTTTATTATGCTTTCGGCAACCGGAAGCCCCAGGCCGACCGAACTGCCCTTCTTCCAGGTACTGTAGAAGAGCTCCAGGCACTTCTCCTTCTGCTCTGCGCCCATCCCGCATCCGCTGTCTTCAACAACAACCCGGTAATATTTCTGCTCCCTTTCCCCCAGCATCTTTACCACTCCGGTCAGCTTGAGCGTTATCTCTCCCTGCTCCTCTATCGCCTCCCGGGCGTTGTAGCATATATTCAGTATGGCGTTCTCGATCTTCTCTCTCTCCACCATGACGAAACAGTCCTCTCCGGGGAGCTCCGTTCTTACCGTAATGCCCTCCGGGAATTCCTTCCGCAGGTAGCTTTCTATTCCTCTGATAATATCATTGAGCGATTCCCTGTTCCGATCTCCGATCTTCTGGTTGGTAATATCCTGCATCCTCTTTATATAATCCCCTATCTTGCCTGATATCTCCAGGATCTCCTTCAGGTCTGAACTGACCGATTTGTCATCATCGGTTGCCTCCAGCGCTAGGGCCGCGACACCGCTGACTCCGTATAGATAGTTGTTGAGGTCATGGGCTACGCTCGAGAGTATCACTCTGGCTTCTTCGACGTCGCGGGAACGGAGCAGCTCTGATGAGATGGATGTCCCGGTGTCGGCGATCATCCCCACTCCTGCGATCCCCTCTATCCTTCCATCATGAGAGTAAACCGGTTCCAGCGCAAAATTGAATGCCCCGTTTTCTTCTTCTCCATCCGCGGGGACCGAGACCCGTAACTCCTCTCCACCCTGCACCCGTCGCTCCGCATCGCCGGGAAATACCGATATGGACAGGTCTTCATCGGTAAGGCCGACCACCTCTTCCCTCTTCAGCCCGGCAATATCGCGGTAAGGCCTGTTCGCATAAAGGTACTTGCCCTCTCTGTCCTTGATGAACAGGGCAAATCCCAGTTTCTGCGATGCCGACGCCAGGGCCTGGATCAGTTCCGGACCTGCCGGGGCGGTTCTTCCATTCTGCGCTTTACCCATATCCTCGCCAACTGCCGTTTCTGAAAACTCAAATGGTGGATCCAGTTATAATATCGGCCAACCGGATAAAACCTTAACCTTACAACTCATCCAGCGGGGCGGGGCAGGTCAGTTGCTCAGGGTCATCATTACCCGGATAGCCTCCTCGAAATCACTCCTGGTGATAACTCCCAGAAGACTCCCCTGGTTATTTACAACCGGGTATGATTCATACTTCCGGGCATTGATCAGATGAAAGACCCTTGCCGGGGAGCTGCTCAACCCTATCACATAATCGGTAAGATTGGTGTTGATAACATCCTTTACTTCCAGCTCGGGCCTCTTCTCCGGATCAATCTTCTTGACGTCGCCGATAGTGACTATACCCAGCATTCTCCCATCAGAGACTACCGGGAAGAAATAGGAGTGGTACTTCTCGAAATATTCATCCATCAGGGTCTGCAGATCCATGGTCAGGCCTACCGTAACCACATTCTTCCTGACCAGATCCGAGATATCAAGCCTCTTCATAACCTGGTGGTAGAGGATGGCTCCGTAACTTCTAATCGCTGCCTGCCTCAGAAAGGTACCTATTATCATCAGCCAGATCCCGCCGATGAAGTTTCCGTAGAATATCAGGCTGAAGAGGCCGAGTCCTATGAGAAAAAGCGCGAAGTACTTGCCTATCCTGCTGGCTATATCGGTCGCCCTTACGATATTCTTCTTTCTGTACCAGATAATCGCCCGCAGGATCCTGCCCCCGTCCAGCGGAAAGCCGGGGACCATATTAAACAGGAAGATTACTATATTTATATAGACCAGCGATTCGAACAGTACCGACAGAGCCCGGATGGAGCGAAAAAGCAGAGAAAGCAGGAAGAACAGACCTGCCAGGACAAGGGTCATGGCCGGCCCGGCTGATGCCATTTTCAGCTCCACCACCGGGTCCTCCACCTCGTTCTCCATGTGGGCGACTCCACCGAACATGAACAGGGTTATCTTTCCTATAGGAAGGCCATTTTTCTTGGCCACCAGCGAATGGCTGAACTCGTGCAGCAGGATGGAAAGGAAGAGAAAAAGGGAAGCGAAGAAAGCCATTATCCACAGCTGGGTGGTTGAAAAGATCCCGGGATAGCTCTCCGAGTAGAACCCCGTGGCGAAACTCCAGGTCATCAGTACCAGTATGACCAGCCAGCTGATATGGACCTGTACCGGTATGCCCCAGAGTTTGAAAAGGTGAAGAGACCTCTTAAACATGTGAACTCTTTCAGGTACGGCTCAGGAAGATGGCTGCAGCTCATCCTCGCTGTAATAACCGGAGAAACGGTTGGATTCGTCGACTCTGATGAAGAGGGGGTACCTCCGGTCCTCGGTCCACGCGAAGGTCATTATATCCACGGCATCGCCCTCCTTGACCAGGTGCGCGGCAGCTCCGTTCATACAGATAACCCCCGAACCACGCCTGCCCTTAATCACGTAGGTCTGTAATCTGTTGCCATTGGTCCTGTCCACCACCAGCACATTCTCCTGCTCGCTCAGGTCAGCCTTCTCGATGAGGTCTTCATCTATGGTTATACTACCCACGTACCTCAGGTCCGCCTGGGTAACCCTGGCGTTCATTATCATTGACTTGAGTACGAGTCTTTTCATCATACCACCTCGGGCCAGAATCACAACTTCTCCTCGCTATAATATATCAAATTGTCACTCATGAAAACAAGTGCGGCGTTCCCCCTGCCGGAGTAATTACAGCTTCATCCCCTCTATCTCGGTAAGATAACGCACGAAATGATTATCTTCGTCAACCAGGATATTGCTGAAGTTGCCGCCCGTCTCGCTGGACCAGGTAAAGGCCATGATCCCTATCTCGTCGCCCTCCCGGATATGGTTTGCCACCGCGCCGGAGGCAACCATCCTGCCGGAGCCCGGCCTGTCGGACACCGCAAAAGTCTCCAGCCTGGCCCCGTTGGTAGCATCCACTATCAGGATCTTCTCATACTGGTCGATATTTGCAAGTTTCATGATCTCCCCGTCTATCCTCAGGCAGTCGCTCATCTCCGGCTCGGTCCCGGTGATACTGGCCTTGTGGACCTTTGACTTGATTACCAGCCTGTCAGTGGTATCGGAGATGATGAACTTGGATTTGCCGGCGGGAGTCAGAGGTATCTCAGTGACTATCAGGAAGTTTACATGCATATTGGCACCGCAGCAGTCCGATATCTTCTTCCTGAGGATACCGGTATTTTCATCTTTCCACCCCTGTTCCGGAACGATCCTGAAATCTATGGAGTTGAGCGCCTTCTGCTCTATCTGGAACCTCCTGATCCCGGGGACTGACCTGGACAGGCTGGTCCAGAAGAAACCGCCCACCGATTTTCCGTCCGGTGTCCTTATGTTATCAAAGCTCCTGCCCTCCACCCGCTCCAGCAGGGGCAGCCCCCTGCCGCACTCGCATTTACGCCCGGCGGCTACAGCCACGTCCCCGGTCCGGTAACGTATAAACGGCATGTACATATTCATCAGGTCGGTTACCACTATCTCACCCGCCTCCCCCGGACGGGCCGGCCTCCCCTCCTTATTTATCAGCTCCACCAGGTGTAGATCAGAGGCGATATGCAGGCCTCGATGCTCCTGGCACTCGAAGGCGACATCGGCAAACTCCCTGCTGCCGTAACTGTTATAGATCGGGGCGTTGAAGACCTCCTCAATCAGTTCTCTCTGCTTGGGATACAGGGTCTCCCCGCCTGTCACCACCGCCTCCGGCTTATGCAGGTTTATTGATTTCCTCCTGCAGTAACCGGCGAACTGGACCAGCGCGGATGGGTACCCGATTATCAGTTCAGGCTTGAAGGAGCGTTCCATGGCCGCGTATTTCTTCATCCTCGAATCAGACATATCGAAAGTTGATATCAGCCTGGTATTATTGAAGTAGCTCCTGACTCTCCTGATTATACGTTCCTTCAGGCTCAGGTCCATATCCACACCCCAGAATTTCAGCTCCCTGGTACCTATATCAATCCCGGCTATCCGCAGCTGCCTCAGACGGTTGGCCCTCCGGAAAGGTATGGCGGCCCGGTCACAATAGAAATAGAGCGGAGCGCCGGTAGACCCGCCGGTACTGGAGGGATAACCGTTGCGAAGAGGGTCTCCGGTAATCAGCGACCGGGAATTGTCTTTTATCACATTCCTGGTCAGGTATGGTATCTTACGGAAATCATCCATATCCGAGATCTGGCGGACATTTATCCCCCTCCTCTTGAACAGCTCGCGGTAATAAGGAACATGAACTGACACCTGTCTGAGAAGTTCCTGAAGCCTTCTCCACTGGAGGTCCTCGATTTCCCCGCTGGAGAGATACTGGTTGCCCTCCAGCTCCTCCAGGATAGCCAGGATCCGGTCCCTCTTGAATCCCCGGTAGATCGGATAGATCACATTTCTGACAAATGACGGAATCAGCGGCATAACAAATTCCCGGTTAAACAAACATTACTTAAGAGTATATTTTAAGTTATAAAAGTTCATTGTCCAGTTGAAATATTTCAGGGCAGAGCGTCCTCGGCAATTTCCTTCCGGCCTCATTCTTTCCTCCCGGCGCTGTATTCCCCACCGCAGAAAAATATTCCCCCTTAACTGAGCTCTCACTTCCAGCGGTTGCAGCCGGAACAGAAAAGGCCCAATAATATATTATACAGCAATCTGTTAGGTGCGCCAACATCCCGCCGCTCAGGCATCCAGAGTGGCAGTGATCTTGCGTAAACCGATATCTCCCGAAGGGGCATGATACGCATTATCCTCCGGGATCTCCGGTGATATATTTTCAGCTGCCGGAGATAAAAACACTCTTTGCCAACCGGGGTAAAGAATGATAATAGTTATACCAGCCGCCATGATAACTCCGGCAGCCATACCGGATCTATCGGCGCGGGGAACGGAGCTGTAGAAGCAGCCGGTTCAGCAACCTATCGACTGCGGGTGAAAATTGAGTGGATACACACTGAGAAAACATGCCTTCATCCTGTTTGTGGGAAAGTTCCTGGCTACCGCCCTGATGTTTGTGGTTCCGCTGGTACTGGTAAGGGTTCTCTCCAAGAATGAATTCGGGATCTACAAGCAGGCAATGCTCCTGGTAACGTTCTTCACCTCCATGCTCCAGTTCGGGATCACCCAGTCCCTCTATTTCTTCTACTCGCATGGGGATGACAACAGGAAGCTGATATCCCAGACCTTCTATATCTTCCTTTTCATCGCCGCCCTCTTCTTCCTGCTGTACTGGGCCTTTTCAGGATATATCCCTTCGCTGATAAAGGGGCTGGATACTCAGGGGGTGATCAGGAACACCGGGATCTACATAGGGCTCTTCTTTCTCACATTCTTCTTCGAGACCCTGCTGATACTGGAACGGCAGCCGAAGAAACTGCTGCTGTTTCTGGTACTGGACAACAGCGCCAGGACAGGATTTGCCATAATCTTCGCCTTTATATATAACGATGTCTCCATGATCCTTTTCGGCCTGATTCTATACGGGCTGATCAAACTCGCCGTGGTAGTGATATATCTGTCGGCCAATTACGGTTTCCCCATGGGTATGAGGGGGATCAGCCGGGCGGATGTGATGAAGCAGGTCAGGTATGCCGTCCCCCTGGGAGGTGGCAGGCTGATCGGAGATATAGGAAGGAAAGCGGACAGGTTCATACTGACCGCCTTCCTGAGCGCCTCCGGTTACGCGGTATACACGGTTGGCACTCTCAGAATGCCTCTGGATATAGCCTATCTCTCCATCGGGAATACAGCCCTTCCCAGGATCACCGAGTACTACAGGGAGGGGCGCAAAGACCTGATGGCGCAGCTCTGGCACAAGGTGATCTTTTACTACTGCCTGTTCACCATCCCCATCGTGATATTCTGCGAGGGGTTCGCCGATGAGATCATCACCTTCCTCTTCACCGACGAATATATCGAGGCTGCGGCGGTATTCAGAGTTTATGTACTGATATATCTCGGTTATATGATGGCCCGCGGATCCATACTGAAGGCAAGCAACAATACCAGGTACGCCTTCAGCGCCAATCTCTACTCCATGATATCGGGAGTTGCGCTGGGGATAGTGCTGATCAGGTATTTTGGTATTATGGGAGGTGCCGCCTCCGCCGTTCTGGCCTCCTCGGTCAATGTTTTCTATCAGGTCTATAAATCAAAGAAGATACTCAACCTCTCATTCGGGAAGTGGCTCCCCTGGAAGAGGATGATCATTATCACACTCCTGTCGGCCGCCGCCATGGTTCCAGCCCTGGGGATCAGGCTGCTTACAGGAGGGAACATATACAGATTAATGGCTGGATTCGCAATATACTCGCTGGTCCTGATACCGCTGATGAACTGGTTCAGGCTTATCAGTATCTCCAGTATCACGTCTAAGATCAGAGAGAAGATAGAGGGAGTCAAGAGATGATAATAGTTCTTCTGGGAATGCATAAGTCGGGAACCACTCTGCTGTCCAGGATGCTTCATGAATCGGGGATCAATATGTGCGAGGACCCCACCCGGATCAGTTCCTATGATGCCGGAAACAAATATGAGAGGCTTGAATTCCTGATTTACAATACCGCCATGCTGGATATCAGGATATCCACGTTCAGCTCCGACATCGTGGAGACCGCGAACGACCTCTCCATCTCCAGGCACCCCCGGACCCTGGCCGGGCTGCTGGAAACCAGGATAGAGGAACTGAGCTCCGAGCACCCTGCCTGGGGGTTCAAGGACCCCCGCACCTGCATGACCTACCGCGCCTGGAGGGAACACCTGCCCCCCCACCGGGTCCTGGTCTCCTTCAGAAATCCATATGAAGTGGCGGCACATCTGACCAGGTCGGTGAGGAATATAAGGATGCTTAAGAGAATCGGAAGGACCGCCGGCGGGCTTAACTCCTGGTACCTGCACAACCGGAATATCCTGGAGTACTACCGGGAGAACGGCTCTGATTTCTTCTTCATAGACTACAACAGATTCATGAGCGAGGAGGGCGACGGATATATTGACAGGATCTCCGAATTCTGCCAGATCGAAATCAGTGACCTGAGAGACAGGGACCTCTACCGTAACCGGATGGAAACCCTTACCCTGGCTCAGAAGATTGACCGGGGTGTCGGTTCGGTCTTTATCCGTGGAAAGGTGGAGCGGGTATACCGCCAGCTCAGAGAAATAGAAAGGGCTCAGTTCTGATCCCCTCTCCCGCAGCAAACGAATCACTGCTTGCCTGAAGATGCGAATAGATATAGAATCCCCCCTTATACAGATGAATACAGCCTTCCCTTAAGATATTGCGGGGATTATCCCGGAGAGGAGAAGTCATGAACAGATTCAGAAAGATCATATTAATCATACCGCTGGTAATGATAATATCACCGATTCTTGCCGGAACAGGGTTCGCCTGCACTACATTCATCGCCGGGAAGGGAGTTACCGCGGACGGCTCCATCCTCTTTGCCAAGACGGAGGATGACTCCGGCATTTACAATGATTACCTCTGGTACATTCCCCCGGGAGAGCATGAAGAGGGGGATACCATAAAGCTGGTGGGCGGAGGCAGCATACCCCAGGTGGAGAAGACCTACGGCTACTTCTGGGACCAGCCTCCCGGCACCGAGTACTCCAACGCGGTTGTCAACGAATGGGGTCTGGCGCTCGGAAGCGATGCCTGCCCATCCCGGGAGGATTCCATAGAAGAGGTCCGGCGGCGCGGGGATATCACGGAAGGGGGGATAGGGTGGCGGCTGAGGATTATCCTGGCCGAGAGGTGCAAAACCGCCAGGGAGGCGGTAGAGCTTGCCGCCCGGCTCCTGGACAGGTACGGTTACCGGGGATCAGGACGCACCCTTAATATTGTGGGCAGGGAGGAAGCCTGGATGCTTCAGATGGTCAGGGGCAGGCAGTACGTGGCCCGCCGGGTCAGGGATGACGAAGTTATCCCCCTGGCCAACACCTATACCATCCGCCAGGTAGATATGGACGACCGCGACAATTACCTCTGCTCGCCCCGCCTGATCAGCTACGCCGAAGAACGTGGCTGGTATGACCCCGGCTCTGACGGAGAGTTCGACTTTGCCAGGGCTTATGCTTCGAGCAATACCCGCACCGACCCCAGAAATACCCGCAGGCAGTGGATAATCGCGAAGATGGTCGATCCCGGATTCCCTCTCACCGTGGAGGAGGCGGACGCCGGAAAGATGCCGGTATCGGTCAAACCGGCCCGTGAGATCACTCTGGGCGACGCCATGGAGATAATGAGGTCGCATTACGAGGCGACCTCACTGGATGATTCCGGGGGATACCAGAGCTCACCCCATCGCAACAGCAGCCGCCCGATCTGCACCTACAGGAGCCACCGGACTACCGTAATCCAGCAGAGGGAAGATATGCCCCGTGAGATCGGTACGGTGATCTGGAGGGCACTCTATCAGCCCTGTACCAGCTGTTTCGTGCCCTGGTACCTCTGCGCCACCGATATACCGAAACCGTTCCAGGCTGTGCGCCCCCCCGCCCCGGAGCAGGACCTCCATGATTATCATTTCAATATGCCCTCTTCGGTAAATGAATTCGATATCAGCTCGGCCTCCTGCCTCTTCGGCCTGATGGCCAACCTGGTGGATACCGATTACGGCAACCTGATAGATTATGTACGGGGCCGGTGGGAAGAGTTCGAGAAATTCCAGTTCGATATGCAGGGCCCGGTGGAGAAGACAGCTCTGAAACTGTACCGGGAAGACCGTGATGCGGCTCTTCGTTACCTCAGCGACTATTCACGCTCCCGCGCTCTCAGGTCCCTGGAGGTGGCCGAATCGATGGTAGAGGTTCTTAAAACCCGGCTCTGGAAGGCAGAGCATGGGAAGAAGTTCGAACCGGCCCGGGAGGGCCGGCAGGGACTTTAGAAAGATCTCTCTACTCCAGGCAGGAGAACCATCCGCCCTCATGAATGATTATTTCATCCGGGCGCGAGACCGGACCGGTAATCCGGTATTGGTATTCGGCGTCGATCCTCATCCGGCAGGTTGCTACCCCGCCGGGGATTCCCAGCTTCAGGAAAGGGCCTGAGTAGCGGGCAAAGTAATATGGTGATGGGACTTCCTCAGGTATCTTTATACTTCCTGCGTATCCCCCGGTGGGCAGAAAGAGAAACAGCTTCCGGTCAAAGAAATTATTACGGCAGATTATCACCCCCCTGTCAGAAAGGGCGCTGAGCCTGAACGGCACCTTCATGCCATCATTTACCGCCGCTTCCAGCCCCGACGCGGGCACAAAGCCCGCCCTGCCCCCCTGGTTGATCATCAGACCCCTGTCCGGGTCCCACGCCGTTATAACGGTTCTCCGGTCCATTCCGCATACTGCGATAAGTGCGGGATTGATGCCGGTTTCCATCCTCTCCGTGAATATTTTCCGCTCCGGGTGATAGATTATAATCAGGCCTCTGTCCCCGTCAGATATATACAGCAGATCTCCATCCGAAGCGATATCGGAAGGTGTTAATCCATAGCTGCCCAGGTCCAGGATACGGCCGGGACCTTCCTCCGACGAGATCTCGAGGACTTCCCGGTTGTTATTATCAAAAGCGAATACCCTTTCCCCGCAAACGGCGAATTCACTTATATTCCTGAGCGGATTGCCGGGAGAGGGCCTTGCTATCCTCTCGGCTCCGTCCAGGAAATAGCGGACCCCCGCCGGCCCGATCTTTACCTGCCGGTCACCGTAGAGAAATACAGGGTTTCCCCCTGCCACCTCCTCCATGGAGCATTCTCCGGCGTAATCAAGATATGCCGGATTCATTCTAACCTCTATCGTTTCACCGGACACCCGGAATACTCTCTCTGCTACCGAGGGTAGAAAACCTCTTCCGGAAAAGACGAAGATATATCGCTTGCCGCTCCGCAGGCCCATGAGCTTCCGCACCGGCCCCTGGTATATCACCGTATTCAGATCGCTCATTACGGTGAGGTTGATATCTGACAGCGCCGCTCCGGCTACCTCAATATTGACCCTGACATCATCGCGCAGGTAGGCGAACTCCGCCGGCCCGCGCAGTCTATCCCTGTTCTGCATCTTAACTGACCATGGATGAAGAAGGGTGGGCGGCTGCACACAGGCGCTCCAGAGCTCAAGTGAGCGCTCCAGCTGATCGAGGATCAGCCCGCGGGTAAAATTGCCTTCACTCTCGCCGGCTCTCAGCATATCGTACCTTACGCAGAGAGGGCCTATCTCCGGGCCGGAACATTCCGCCCCTGCAGCTTTCTTTTCCCAACCGGCTTCTCTGAGAAGCGGGAGCATCCAATTCATTCCATCTGCTGCCTCTGTCAGGCAGGCGCTCCGGGCCAGAAGATTGTGGTCTGCACCCTCCCTGGCCTGGTAACCGATTATATAAGCGGCCCTGGGATCTACCGAACTGATCCGGCTCAATTCCTCCCTGGACCGGTCCAGGAACCTTCCCCTTACCTGTCTTTCCATTACCGCCCGGTAATACCTGGCCTCATTCCGGTAACGGGCGGGCCAGTGATCTATCCGGTCACCGGCCAGTATCTCTTCCAGCACCCTGTCCAGGGCATCGCGGTTGTCCGGAGAGCCGTTTCCGTCGGTGTCTCCCAGGGGGGCCGAGTTGATCAGGGAGAATGCCCGGAGGAGGGATAGCTCGGCTTCGGCCTCATCACCCGGTGCCGGCATCCTGTCCCCGGCAACCCTGAAAAGCATATATGCCGCGGTGTATAGAATTCTTCTCTTTCTCTCCTGTGAACTGCTGAGCCTGGGAATGCAGTTGGCCATGGTCATGGCTGCGGATCCTGCCTTTCTGCATTCTTCACTGCTGCAGGCCGCACTGTAACGTGATAGCAGAAATTCAAGATTCGATTCGGAGGGGAATCTCTTCCCCGACCGGCTGCCTTTATCCGCCAGCGGCATCATCCGGGAGAGAAGCTCCAGCCACCTGTACTCCGGCCTATCCGGAATCGCCCTTCCCGGCTGCTCCGCTGACAGAATATCACAGTAGGCCCTTCGGAGGTGCCGGCGGTGTGACAGAACCGAATCGATTCCGCCGCCGTTGACACTCCGGGGACTGCTTCTGAAGAGACCGGCGGGCAGATTCTCCAGCAGGCGGCTGCCGGAGAAGAATTTATTCTTGTCCTTCTGAAGATAGCCGTTCATCGCGGACAGGTCGCTCCAGAGTCTCGCCTCCCCGGTCAGCCCTCCCGCTCCGCCGGCAGGAAGATTGGCTATCAGGGCCCTGCTGGCTATGATAATATCACTGCGGCCCCCCTCCAGCCGGTCGATATCAAGCCCGCCGAAGAGATTGAATCTTCCGGCCAGCTGTTCCTGATTAAGGCGGGCGAGCTCCCCCCTGTTTTTGTCGATCCACTGATTTACCCTTCCCGCCGCCCTCTGAAGGAGCGAAAGATCCGCCAGGTACCTGGCCTGCCCTGCTGCCGGAGTACCCTCCAGCTTTGCGGCCACCTGCTCAGCATACTCCCTTATCTTCGCAAATTCAGAATCCAGCTGTTCCATAGTCATTCTCTCCAGGGCGGGTATCCCCGCCGGGAGCTGACCGGAACCGGGCTGATCCTCACTTTTCATAAAGTGGTAAGCTCTGGCTAAACGGGCTTTCAGCCACCTGCTATAGAGGTGGTAGAAATGAGCGGCCTTCCCCACAGCTTCCCGTAATTTCAGACCTGCGAATATCTCTTCCGCTTCGGAGGCCGCGCGGTATCCCTCCCCGCTCGGCATGAGCGAATCAAGTGCCTCCTTAGCCCTGGCCAGGACCGCGTAACCGCGCAGGAACCGGCGCTGGTACTCCAACCCACGGCTGTCAGGCCGGTCCAGGATCTCAAGCGCCCGATCCAGCCCGGCAGCTTCTCCCCCGCTGTGGTATGAGCGTATTCCGCACCAGGCCACCATATACGCGGCAAAATCCTTCTTGGCCGGATCCAATCCAGATTCCCCGCTAAGGCTGACTTCCCGGAACAGCTTGGCTGCGACGGCAAAATCGGCAGCCTCGCCTGTGGCTATTCCCCTGATATAATAGAGATATGCCTGGATATATTTCAGGGTCCAGACCTGGTATTCGGAGAGGCGCCCCGCTGACGAAAGAACACTGTCCAGCTCTGATATCCGTACCTCCATATCCGCTTCCGGAACCCTGGACGGGTCCTCCACGAAGGAGCCGACCATCCTGACCGATCTCTCCATAACCCCGGAGATATCCTCCTGGCATAAAGCGGAAGTGCCCGTAAGCAGGGAACCCGCCAGAATGATGCTCATAACCGCCATCCGGAAAAACCGTGTGGCATTGCCGGCAGAGTTGGTATTCAGTTCCCTCAATATCATCAGCTCCTCTCTCCTATAGATTGATAAAATCGTCGGAGACGAAATCCTTGAATCTCTTATTGTATTTCCTGTATATCCTGTCGGTCCCCTCGGTGAAATTTACCGTGGGAGGCCGCCAGGGGTTGCGGTAGATCACCGGTATCAGGTTGACGGCATGCCTCCCCACTCCGGTGGGCCCATAGAATACGCTTCCCGAGCTGCTTCTGATCCCCTCTATTTCCGTTACATTTATGGCGGTCCTTCTCGATTCCGGGTAGAAAACCACCTCGAATCTGAAACTCTCTATGGGGCATACGTAATAATCTTCCAGCGTGTTTATCCACTGCTCGACCGCTTTCTTAAGTCCGGGCGGAGCCTTTTCAGGGAGTTCGAAATAAATCTCCAGCTCCCGGTAATCCCTGTTCACCACCTCAACGGAGAGGCATATGGAGGACCCTATTCCTGAAAACTCCCTGAGCTCGGTGACCGGCATTTTCTCGTAATCCCGTACATGGGGATGGACCACTACCGGACCTCCCAGCAGGTTGATTCCGGCGGTCCCGAATTCCTCCCGGTCATAGATGGAGCTGTATTTGAAGACTGGCCGGGTATTTATCTCGGCAGGCAAAAACGAGAAGATCAGAACGGCCGCCAGGACCGCTCCCGCGATTGCGGGGACGAACCTTACCAGCTGCCTGACAGATCTCTCCAGGTATATCGCTCCCTTTTCCTTCATGAAATCAGCCATCTTTTCTGATCACCCTGCCTTCCAGGTCCAGGTTTACCATGCTCAGGCGGTGGAGGAGCTGGTCGATCGAATCCATGGTAATCACCTCATGCCTGGAGACCCCTTCCTTTCTGCAGACCCTGATCACCCGGTGCACGGAAGAGAACCTTTCGCCACCACCGCATAGAATTACCGCCCTGTCCGGGTTGTTCCTTCTCAGGGACTCGGCCAGGTGTTCGGGGTTCTGGTACAGGCCGCTCTCCACCAGAAAGTAATCCAGCCTCATCCTGATATCATCTATCTTTGACTGGATACTTCCTCCCCCTTTCAGTATCCGCTCGATCTCTCCCGAAAGCCCTTCAAAATCAAGGTCGGGGCTGTGTGAATTGGCGGCCCCGCTCATCTGGAGATAGCAGGTCCTGGAGAGACCGCCGCTTCCAACCGGGAGAACCGCTATAAGAGCCTTTCCCCCCGCCTTATGCCGGCTGTCCATCATTTCGATACCATAGGTACCCTCCAGGTCTTCGCTGCCGCCCAGGGCCGCTGAAATATTAAGGGTAACCAGGAAGAATATCAGAAGAAGAAAAATCACGTCGATAAGTGGCACCAGCTCGATTCTTCTTCTTGATTCACCTGTCTCGAGGTTACTGCCCATTTATATCCTGTCCTCCATATATTTACTTATCCTTATACCTTCATGGCGTGAATCCGTATCCCGCCGATATCCACACCCCTTCTCTCCAGAACCCGGAAAGCCGACTTGACAAAGAACATATACATATCCTCCGGCATCCTGATGTGGATCCCCGGACTGTCCCCGCCACCTATCAATCTACTCATCGAATTGATCTTTCGCTCCAGCTCCTCTTCCTCCCGCTGGCTCAGGGCCCGGGGAGCAGCCGGCAGAAAATCGGGATAGAACAGGAAGAGTTCCCTGGCTTTTTCAATTATCAGTTCACCGGACATACCCTCTTCCAGCTTCCTTATCAGTCCCTCCGCGCTCTCCCTGAAGCCTGATATATCGGAATATCCCAACCCCCCGCATACCGATACCATGAATCCATCCTCGGGGACCGGCTGAAAAACTCTCTCCATTCCAAGCTTCGCTGACAGCTCCATGAACGAACTTCTGAGATCCTCTATCATATCCCTTTTCATCCCATTCCCTTCGGCCAGGTCGAAGACATCGATCATAAGATAGCTCCCCTGAATCCTGTTGGGATTCTCAATCACCGGCAACCTGGACTGCTGCTCTCCCTTTCCTTCGCCGGTATTGCCGCTTCCCAGGTTGGTAGACATGGTCACCAGAAAGAATATCAGGAGAATGAATATTATGTCGATCAGCGGGGTCTTGCCCGGCTCTCTTCTTGATATCCTGGTATTCATCGAAAATCTGTTCATACTAAATCCTACCCCCCGCGGCGGCTCTAGCCAGACTCTCCTCAGATTTCTTCTCCACTCCGGATTCGGGCGAAACTGTACCCTCCCGGATGATATAATCTTCCTGCACAACCTGCGTGAGTGTATTCTCCACCGCGGAATCCACCCTGAGGGCGATCCTGGATCTTCTGAACTGAATCAGGTAGTAGAAAAGAAGAAAGAGTATCCCAACTATCAGGCCGAAAACGGTGGTGTTCAGAGCCAGATGGATCCCGCCGGAGAGATTCTCCAGCACCGCCCTGTTCTGCCCGGTTACAATAGTTTTTATCTTCAGATAGAGCCCCCCGAAAGAGTCGGAGATACCGATCACCGTGCCCAGGAGTCCCACCATCGGAGCCAGTACCCCGAAGCAGCGGATCATCTCTGCCGAGATCACCCAGCTCAACATCCTCCCCCCAGGTTCCAGCTCCCGGCTGAGCTGCCTGTTAACCCCCGAGTACATCCTGCTTCTCAATCTTTCGAGCTCGCGGCAGTTTCTGGCCGAATCGGCGCCGCCGGGATTCGAATGCAGCCTCCTGCGGTACTCATCCACGCCGGCCCTTATCTCCATCCGACTGAGCACAGGACATCCCTCCGTGGCCCTCTGCGCCTCCTCCAGCCCATCCGCATCCTTCACCTTTTCTGATGCGGCCGCCAGGTTCTCGAATTCACTCCCGTATAACCGGCGAAGGTGAACGTAAACGCTGAAAAGCCCCCATATAAGAATAATTATCAGGAGCGAGGCGATAACCCCTCCGTCGGAAACCGTCCTCCGGAGGCCAGCCAGGTTCTCCCGCACCGCTTTCCTGCTGCCCGGATATACCGTATCAGGCCTGGCCGTTATCTCCGCGGTCCCCAGCATGGGATCGCGGTTAAATCTTCTGCTGAACGGAGCCGATATGTCTCGATATTCACCGCTTTCTTCCAGGGATACCGAAGCTGAAACGATCTCGCCCCGGTTGATGGTAAAATCGCCCAGGGATCTTCGGATCTTCAGATCACCTGAGTTTCCGACCGGGGACCCGTTGAAATAAACCGTGAAGGAGCACCCTTCCGGCTTCCGGATATCCCGGAAAAGAGGCTGGGCGAGGTCACCGCTCTCAATCTCCCGCCAGTTAAGGACCTCTTTGAGCTTCCACTCCAGCCTCAGCACACCGCTCCCGTCATTACGTTCGATTCCGGCATTGGTAATCTCCACTACGCAGTCCCTGCCCGCCCCTGAAGGTGATCCCGGCAGGGCCGCGAGCAGGATGGCCGCGAGAATCAAGCCCCCGGCCAATCCCTGATTTCTTTTTGATCTTCTCATCCCGGCTACGCCTCGTTGGTTATATCCACTATAAAGTTCTCTATGCTTGCCGCTTTCTTGCTGATGGTATTCTTGAACAGGTAGTACATGGTGAATGAAAGTATACCCAGCACCAGCCCCACTATGGTGGTGGAGAGAGCGACATTGATCTCCCCTGAAAGCTCACTAATTATCTTGCTCTGGCTGTGAAGCCCGCCCAGTTTGCCAAAGGCGGTGGATATTCCCACCACGGTCCCGAACAGCCCTACCAGAGGGCTGATGCTGCCAATAGTCCAGAGTTTGTCCACAATCCTGTTCCTGCGGTCCACCTTGGTAACGATGACCCTGTCTATGGCCCTGTCTATCTCCTGAGAGGCCCACCAGTTATTCTGGTTGATCAGGTGGTTGTGCAGGCCGGCCTTGAGTATCTCGAAAAGATCGAATCTCCTGTCAGCGATACCGCTGATGATCTCCTTGATCCTGGGCCTGGCATAGTCGTGCCATTCCCCGCGGGAGTCCGGGCCGGTGCAGATATCGGCAAAATCTTTCATATCATCCACTTCGACTCTCACCCTCTTCTCTTCCTGCCCGGTTATATCGTTACCGGAGCTGGCGGCCAGGCGTTCCACGTCCACCGATTTGCCCAGCACCTCTTTCACGAAGGGATAGTCAACAGCTTTCCTGATGATCTCCCCGGCACTTAGTTCCCGGCCTTCCCGGAGTCCGGCAACGAACTGCCGGATCTGCTCCTTCTGGGGGTCGGCCGCGCCGGTCTTCAGAATGATGCTGACCCAGCGGGCTCTCGCATCGGCCACCTTCCCGCCGAACATCTGATTTACATCGGTAAATGGTATTATCCCGGCCAGCCGGCTGTCACCCGGTGACCAGGCGCTCATTGATGATTTTATGGCGCTGTAGAGAAACCAGAGAAACAGCAGGAATATCACCCCGAACACATACTGGAAAAGGTGCTCGTAGTGGTCCATATTATGCCAGATGGTGTAGACTATCTCCCCGATACCCTTGCCCGCAGGTTTTCCCATGGAGGGGGGTATCTCAGTCAATTCTATTCTCCCGGCATTAATCCCTCTTGCCGCCACCAGCCGGGATGGCCGGTCATGAGGCAACTGGTATCCCTCCCTGAGGGAGGTCATTGCCCTGGCGCTGATCTCTATCCTGGGCCTTCCCTCACCCCTGCCCGGCTTGACCACCGTGAAATCAAGATAATTGGGGCCGGCTCCGGGGTCCACGGCACCACCGGTGTAATTCCAGCTGTCCACAATCCCTGATACGTATTCCCACATCTCAGCGGGTCCGCTGCGCAGGCTCTCTACCAGAATGGCAGTCCTGTAAACATCACCGCTTTCTCCAATATAGGCCCGGACTGTTACACGCCCCGGACTCATTGAATTCAAATCCAATTCATCCTGCGCGGGAGGGTCCAGCCTGAAATCCGCGGCTGCCAGGCCGGAGGACTGAACAACTAATATCGCCGTCAGAACCAGCGGCACCAGAACCCGGGTGTAAACTCGCGTCGTTTTCATCTTAACCTGCCTTCTCCGATTCTCAGCGGCCCGCCGTACCGGCTTTCTGACCCGCGGCATCATGCTACCTGGGCCAGAAGATCCCGTCGGCGCCGCTGTTAGTTCTGTAGAATTCGACTATCTTGCCCGCGGCCTCCCTGAGCTGTTCTCCGGTGGCCGCACCGTCTATATGAGCGCTTAGAATATTGAATGCCGATCCCCCGGTAAATCTCTCCAGCGGATCGGAGAGCATCTCCCTGATCCGCTCCCTCTCCATCTCGCCGCCTCTTACGATCTGAATGCAGTTCTTCAGGAGAATGGCGTCGTCGGCGATTATTCCGTCAGGGATGAAAGGGGTTGCCGGGTAGTATGAAAGGGCGAACACCCCCGATTCGTTCCGCCCGATAACCTGGTCCAGAAGATCCACATCTTTTTCTCTTATGCCCAGCAGGAACTCCAGGTATACCCTCAGGTAAGCTTCATTTCTGATTCCAGGCCGATCAGTCCGTAAGACCTTTTTGAGCGAGGCTGTCTCGACGGGGTCCGAAAGGGCCAGGAAATAGTGCCTGTCCCATTCGCTGAACGCCCTGTTCCTCGAGGCCAGCCCCTTTTCTGACACCACCTCATCCACCTCATCTCCCCTTCCGGCCAGTATCAGGTCTGTAATATAGTAGCGCAGTGCTTCGATGTTATCTGTCCTGGTTAATCTATCCAGCCTCCCGGCGCAGTCATCAAGAAAACTGCCGAATTCGCCCCGCCAGTTGCGGAGGCTCTCCTGCAGGTTGTCACTCCCACCGGAAGGGACCTTGTTCTCGATAACCAGTTCCCGGTAATCCTCCACCGCTCTCCTGATCCTGAACAGCCAACCGGTGATCCCCAGTATGAATTCATCATATCGGTTGTGATTCTCGGAGCCGGCCGCCAAACTGTTCCTGAGTTCTCTTCCGATCCTGTAATAACCCCTCCTGCTGCTTCCGGATGCCGCGCTGTCCGGGTGGGCCAGGGCCGGGTCCCTGGGATAATTCATGAACCTTCTTATCAGGTTGCTCGGGGCAGCCGATCCAAGATCGGCCCCCGGCTCCTGCACCTCGCTCTCCGGCGATCCGGGGCCGAATACCATCCGCAGAGAGAGGAAATTGGCCGATGAGAGAACCGGGTGAGGCCTCTGAGCGAAATCCAGGCCTATGAATCCTTTCCATCCGAGAAGTGATATATCACAGCCCCGGAGTCCGAATCCCCACGAGTAACCGCTCTCATCGCCGCTCTCCGCGGAGAGGTTGACTCCTCCCCTCATGGAGAGCATAAAATCTCCGTACAGGGGAAGCTGGTACTCGCATCCGATTCTGTGGTCCTCCTCGCGCCATGATGACAGGACCCTGTCGAACTGGTATGAGGCGACAAGCTTTCCCGGTACCGAAGGTATCCTTATATCGCTGTTGCTGAGCCCCAGGCTGAATGAATTGGGGTAATCCTGTTCACTCCTGAGCAGCTCCTCGCCGGTTGCGGCGTGATATACCGCTCCAAACCTCCAGGGCATGAGATGCCTTATGGGAACAATCCCCAGAAGAGACCACCTGGGTGGATTTATCAGCTGGGCCATTATCCCGAAATCCGCTCCGGCGCCCCAGTCACTGTATCCGTTGAGTTCATGGTTGAAAGCGATAAGGTTGACGCCTGCGGCCAGCCTGCCCAGATGGCTTATCCGGTCGTATGCCGCCGAGGCAGAGAGAGCCATCTGACTGTCGTCGAAGCTTCCTCCCAGAAACCGGTCGTCCGCGCTGTATGGTTCGAATCCTTCCATCCTGAATCCCAGCAGGCCCAGCCCGAAAGCAAGCTTGGACTCCCTGTCCGGGAATCCGTAACAGGGATAACCAGCCGCTCCGTAGAGCAGCCGGGAGTCCAGATGCAGTTCGGTCTGCATGAACTGCAGGGAAGGGCGGCTCAGCTGAGCCAGACCGGCCGGGTTCCAGAATACAGCGGTGGCATCGTCCGCCAGCGCGGTATAGGCCCCTCCCATTGCCATCGCCCTGGCTCCCGCTCCATACCTAAGGAATTCTCCTCCGCTGCCGGCTTCTCCACTTCCGGCACGCGCGGCCCCGGCTCCTGCCATAATGGCCAGCGACAGGAGTACAGGGAGGATAAATCCGGTCCTTGACATAAACTTTCTTCTATTCATTTCAGTACTGCTACCTTGCATTTATAATCTCTTTCTCCCTCTATCACGCAGATATATCCTCCATTTGACACTATCCTGCCCCTGCCGTTTCTTCCATCCCATGAGATCTCGTTCCAGCCGCGCCCTCCATTGTCCGATTTCTTCAGGACCAGGTTGCCGAACCTGTCATACAGATAAACAGTCACCCTGCGGGGCCCGTTCAGCCTGTAGACAATATTTGCTTTCTCTCCCCTTTCCGGATTGAACGGATTGGGATAGCAGTGGGCTCCCTGCTCATACATTATTTCTGTCCGTAATGGAGTGCTGCGGTTGCCCGCCCGGTCAACCAGGCAGGTATAGAGGACCTTGCGCTCGTAACCGGCTGATAACCTGTAGCTGACCGAACCGGAGAATGAGCCAGAGGGGTAATCTCGAACCACCCCGCTGAAACTGCTGTCTCTTTCAGCCAGCCGGATCAAATCGCATCCGCTGCTGTTGGCATTGTCCCAACCCTGGTAATCTATCTCTATTTCCGGCCTGGAAACCCAGACCCCACCCCCGGCCGAACCGTTAACGGCCAGTGATATAATCTCCGGAGCGGTGGTATCAGCCACCGTACTGACGGTCTCCGCCGAGGGGGATATCCTTCCCTGTTCATCCACCGAATAAACCCGGCAGTAGACCGTATCCTCCACGGAGAGATGCACCGAGCAGGAGCTGATTCCGGAATCCCACAGGCTGCAGGTCAGTACCGTATCGAAATCTTCTGAATCTGAAGAGACCACCCAGTAGTGGGCTATCTCCCCGTTTATTTCCGGTTCCCAATCTATCTCGATGCTGCCCAGGTGACCGGTATAGGGATCCAGCTCACTGACAGAAGGAGCGGGAAGCAGGTGGTTTACCTCGAATGAATCGGGGGGAAGACAGACCAGGGGGCCGAGAAGCAGGCTCCGGCCGGGAGATCTCTCCTGACAGAAGCTCGCTGCAGCCAGCCCGGCAAGGACTGCCATTATTAATAACATAATCAGGAAGCAATTCTTTCTCAAAACGGTCAACTCCTTGCTATCTGAGCAGAATCATCTTTCTTGTCTCGGTGCGCCCGGCGGCGGTAAGCCTGTAGAAATAGACTCCGCTGGACACCATCCTGTTCTCGCTGTTTCTCCCGTCCCAGGGGATCGAATACCTTCCCGAATTCTTTCGCCCCTCTGCAAGTTCTCTCACTACCCTTCCCCTGACATCGTATACAACCAGCCTTACTTCGGCGGAACAGGGCAGGTCGAAACTTATCATGGTTATCGGATTGAAGGGATTGGGATGGTTCTGGTACAGGCGGAACCCGCCCGGGGCGGTATCGTAACCACGGCTGAGCTCCGGTGGTTCTTCTCCGTCGGGGTACCGGAAAACCTTCGACCAGCAGCTCTGGTAATCTCCCCTGTACGCCTTGATGTGAAAATAGATGGTATCGTTCTGAATAAAATCAGTGCCGGTATTGAAAGTGTACTCCCTGACTCCCGCATCCTCTATAATCGCCACCGCCTCATCCTCCAGGAATTTCATCAGTTCGGTCCCCAGATAACCGCTGTAATTTGAGCATTCTGCTATGAAACCGTCAACAGGCTGCTCGCCGGGGTACTGCCATATGATCTTTCTGGCGCTGATCGCTCTGACACTGTCCGGTGCGGGAAGCACCTCCAGGCAGCTGACCCCGTTATTGCCGTTCTGCTGATTGCCCAGCCGGTCCACCGGCCTCACGGTATACTGGAACAGGCAGTTATTGGCCTCTACCGCCCGAACTCCCCTGTCCACGGCGAAGGTGTCGGTTACTGCGGATATAAGTTCGAAATTCTCTCCGGGGGAGGACCTGTATACGGCGTAATGGCCCATCCCGCTTCCCGGCAGAACATCTTCCGTCCCGGTCCAGGACAGGAATACATCAACGCTGTCAGGGGCGCTGGATGAATCAGCTCTCACCGCATAGACCGAAAGTCGGTCAACCGGCCAGGGAGGATTCTCATCGTGGACAGCCACGGCGGGCTGATCCGAAAAACACTCCCCGTACTGGTCCGACCAGGGGGATTCATTACCCCACCTGTCCCTTCCCTTTACCCTGCAGTACAACTGGTAGGTGGAAGGGTTCAGGAGTGAACTGACATCGAGGCGGGCACCCATTTGGCCGGCCGGCAGCCAGCCGCTCTCACAGACCTGGCTGAAACCAGGGCTGTTGCTGACCTGTATCAGGCAGTATTCTGCGCCGCGGCTCTTCTGTGCCGCCTCGCAGCCAGTCCCGGCCCACTCCCAGCCTATCCGAACCGAATCTCCGGCGAAATAGATCCCTCCCCGGGTACTGACCCGGGGGGTATAAGCCCATGCGGGAGAAATCGCGGCGCTGCAGCTGTCCGCTGCCGCGCTCTGGCCGGAACGGTCTACCGGTGATATCCGGTAGGTGTAAATGTAATCCACATCCAGGCTGTCATCCCTCATGGAGTATATCGAGTCGGGAGGATTGTAGGGCACCATCCAGGTCCTGTCATTCCCCTCACCTCCGGAGCGCTCAATCCTGAAATGCTCCACTATTCCGGGCATGGAACCATACTCCCAGTGAAGGTCCATGATTCCGCTCTGGCGGTCAGCGCCAGGCTCGAGGGGCTGGGGCTGAAGGGTAAAACTGGACACCCCCTCCGGCTTGCTCTTGAATGGTATGATGCAGGGTGCCGACCACTGCGATTCCAGTCCCGGGCTGCCGGCAGTTTCTCTGACCCGGACACTGTAATACCCGCTCTGGTAGGCACAGTATCTTATACCGGTGTCTCCTATTCCATAGATGGTAGTGTCAACGCCCGCTCCTTCGGAGGTGACGTGCATCTGGTAGCTCAGTTCCGTCCCAATGCTGGGCCGGGGAGCTGACCAGCTGAGGTCAATACACCTGTTCTCCCAGAGTGGCGAATCGTCACAGGAGATGACCGGGGCTCTGGCGCAGTATGCCTCGGCCTGGCTGTTTCCGGTTTCTCTGACATTTCCCAGCAGGTCCACCGGCTGTACTGAGAAACGGTAATACTTGTAAGTGGTGTCATCCTGGAATGGTACGCAGGCGGAGGTGTCAGGTGTTTCGGCCACCAGCAGGGAGTCTGACCGGGAAAGGTACTTCCAGACCCTGTAACCGGCCACTTCGGTAATCCGGTCCTCCGGCTCGGACCATGAGAGTTGGTAGCCCCCGCACCCCGCCGAAATCCCGGTGGCGGCAAGATCCAGAACCGGCTGACTGGGGCTGCTGTCCCTGGTCAGGAAACGGGGTGATGACCAAAGGCTCTTGAGGCCGTCATTATATTCCGCCTTTACTCTGATCCTGTAAAACCCCTCCGTGGGAAGGGGAAGCTTGAAGATATATGAATCGGTGTTGTAGAAGCTTATTGTGTCGTCCCCGCATTCAAAGATGTAGCTGTTGAGATTGCCGTTGTCGAAATCCGGGTCAATCTGTACTGACACCGTATCATCCCGCACGAAGCAATCTTCACCCACGGAGAGATCACATTCGGGATAGAGGTCTGGTCCTGAGGGTATCCGGGCGCAGGTATAATCTCCCTCTTCCGGGAACTGATAATTGCGGATATTGCCCACCCTGTCCACAGCCCCTACAAAGTAGCAGCATTCACCGCCGTCCATGAGGTTCTGCTCCGCCAGCGTATCACGGAAGGTTTTACCCCGGATATCAATCGCAGCCGCCTGGAAGGAAGAGCCGGGTAACCTGCGGTAGATCCGGTAGCTTTCCAGGCCGCTCTCCCGGTCCACCGTCTCCTCCCAGCTCAGATCCATGCAGTAAGCTTCCGAGTCCCGGGTCATCCCGGGTGTTACCGTAAGGTTCAGTACATCACCGGGTGGAAAGATATCCATTTCCAGGGTGTCGCAGGAATTCGGCCGCAGCGGTGAACACGAGAATTTGCTGATATTCCCCACCGAGTCCCTGGCCCTGGCCCTGAAAAGGTAAAGATGCCCATTAACAAAACTGGAATCACTGCCGGGCGGAAGCAGGTTGAAGCCGTTCTGGACCCAGGTGGAGTCGCATTCGATCCAGCCGCTCCTGAAGAATTTGCTCCCCGGCATCCACTGGGAGTCGAAGAACTTGATGCTGTCTCTGGCACATTCAAACTGGATGAAATTGGCGGCCGCCAGCCCCCGGCAGGCAGACCTTCCACGGGCCTCTCCCAGCACCCCTTCCTTGAATGCAAACCGGTCAGCATAGATCCCGTTTATATCATCGAAGATTTCCACCGCCGGAACGCAGGGGGGAGTGGCATCGGGAACTACGGGGCCGGTAATATCGGACCCTCCGGCGAGCCCCACCCGGTCTACTGCCCGTACCAGATAGCGGTAGAGCTTCCCCTCCTCCAGGCCGGTACCAGCTGTAATGCTGTCAGTGTATCTGTAGTATCTATCAGGTCCGTTTCCCGGCAGGGCAGCCACAGTGGCAATCACCTCCGCGGGCAGCTCTCTCTCTTTTCTGGATATTTCATAGTACTCCACCCCACTTACCTGGTCCTTCACGCCATACCAGCCGGTACGTATCACCCCACCGGAATCCGCCTCCGCGGTGAGGGTGGTAATAGCCGGGGGAGCTGAGGCATCCTGAGTTGTGTAGGTGGTATCCGATACCATGGTATCGCTGCCGCTGGAGAAGAACGCGGTTACATAAAATCCATAGGTTGCACCGTCCATCAGGTCAGACTTGTCCTCGCACCTGTTCCGGTCAGAATCGGATGGGCTCTTCATCATCATCGGCTCGGATGAGCCGGGATCCTGTATGTTGAAATAGTATATATCGTGATCATAGGCGCTGCAGTTTGGCCGGTAGCAGATCCGGTTGGTGGTCCCCCGGCTGAAATCCGGTTCCTCGATGATCTCCACCCGGTCATCCAGGCAGCCGCAGTCCAGAACCTGCAGATCCAGTTCCGCGGTATGCAGAAAGCTGTTTTCCTCCACGGTCACCAGCAACCGGTGCATACCGGTATCCGAGTATGAGGGAACCCAGCTGAACTCCCTGCAGAGAGGATCTCCCTCCACCTGGTCAAGCCCCGCTCCGTTATCCATGGGATAGCCGGAGATATACCATACCGGCTCCGGATCGCCGGGGCAGTTCCGGTCCGGCTGGTAACATACCTGGAAGTTGATCTCTTCGCCGGAACAGGCAGAGAGTTCGGATGGCGCTGATATCTCTCCTCCTCCAGCTCCCGGCTCTACCACCACATAGAAGGCAAGCTCGTCGTAGACATCGCCAGCTTCAGCCCTGAAAACAATCCGGTAGGTTCCCCTGTCACAATCGCCCGGATTGACCGTCATCTCATCGGAAATGGTGCAGTTGCCGCAGTTATCAGTTACGTTGTCCCACCCCTGGATAAAGGATGGAAGAGATTCAGCGTATAGATTTATCTCTCTGGCCTGATAATGATAGAAGTGAGCTGAAACAGTCAGGGCACTCTGGCCAGACTCTACCACCCGGAGGGTATCTGGCGGGTCGGTATAGATCTCGATATGGCAGGCCGGCTCGGCCCTTTCCGCCTGAACTGAAACGGATACAAGTAGAACTGCTGTTAACAGGACAAGGAACGCCCTGAGCTTTTTTCTGCTATACATGGACCCTCCATTATATGATCTCTGGAAAATTTGAGGCCGAATGATACTTCCCTCCCGCACATGATACAGAATTCCGACACCAATGACTGACTTCTCGATTCGCAATAGGTATGCCCATCAGCGGCTCTGATGTGCTGATATGCAACCTGTTTGAATTATGTTGCTTACAAAAACCTGAAAAATACCGGCGGTCTGAAGGGAGGCCGGTGGTAGGAAAAATTTGCGAGGTTGCCGGACATTCTTTTCGGGTAAGCGTTCTGATAAAAAGGGGATGGAAGACCTCTCCGGCACCTGCCCCTTAGGTTAGTCCGGAAAAAAGAGAGGGGGAAGCACATAGACCGCTTCCCCCGGAAATACTCACTTTTATGAGACGAACCGTTACCGGCAAATGGTATCGATCTGGGCAGTATCCCAGCAGGAGAGCTCCCCGCCGTTGTAATCCGGCCAGCTGATACTTCCTGATCCGTCCTGATACCAGATTATCGATCCGGTTGCTCCCTTAGAGGCATCATAGTACTCTATCGACCCTGATTCCTCTGTTTCACTGAAGGTCAGGGTACTGCCCATGGCCGGATCCGATACCCTGTTGACCAGGAAAGTCACCGAACCACTGCTGCCGGAGGTATTCTCCCAATTCACCCTGATCGTTTCCTCACCGGGAGTGGACATGTCCTGACTCTCGGAGGCATACTGAACCGGGCCTTCCTCTGCCGGTTCATAGAACTGCCACCACCCTCCACTTTCATCATTGAGCATCTCTCCCTCGAACCAGAGGAAATGGTCCATCGGGGAGCCGGTATGGCTGCTGGATACCTCCATCCTCCAGGTTGAATAATCTTTGCCAGGTTTTCCATAAAGGAATATGCTGTACTCGACACCCTCTTCCATGAATATATAAGTCCACAGCCAGCTGCCGTCATCCTGCCTCTGGGGCACAGAATGCGAGGCCACGGCAAAAGCAGCCACCGGATCGACCATCGCCGAGTAGACCACCACTTCCAGGTACAGCGCCCTGACCGCCGCATTAAGAAAATTCTTTCTGAACACCTGTTCGGATTCGATATCATACCCTTCCGTTCCGGCGGCGTATACCTGCTGCCGGTCTATACCGGCGGAATGGAACAGGCCCAGGTCCATAGACATCGATTCAACCGGCGGAAGGACGGGGGCTTTCTGATCCTCCAGCGGCCCCACGGTATCTTCGCCGGAACAACCGGTCAGGGCCAGAAGGATAAAAAGGGATAGAACGCCGAGTATCCGTCTTCTCTTTCTCATTTCAGACCTCCTCAAGGTTAAAACTGAAGTAACTCCGTTCACACCCTCTTTAAATGGCATATAGCATGCCACCCGCCAAATTATAAGTGGTTGTCATGAAATGAGTTATAAAACAAATACAGGGGCCTGCCTGTGAGCTTAATTCACACCTGTATCTATAAAAATACGCGGCGGGTGAAGTTCATTCACCAGCCGCGCACCGGCAGGATAATCCGCTATACCCGCTTCTTTCAGAATGAATAGGAGAAGGTGAGGCCGAAGGAGGTCTGCGCTCCCTCCTCATCTATCGCGGTCTGGTAACTGAGCTCCCCCAGGGAAACCTTTCCCTCATCATACCTGATCATATTGTGAGTGAGATCTATCCCCATCGCGAAATGCTCCGAGAAGAAGTACCTGAAACCGGCGCCCAGGACGATCCCTCCGCCGCTGATCTCCGCTGAGGCGGCATCTTCTTCCACCCGAAGGGAGTACCCCCCGAATCCCCCCTTGAGGTAAGGCCGGAATGGCCGGTCCGGACAGAACCGGTAGACACCCAGGATATGAAGCATAGCAAAGTAGGCATCGATACTGGTCTCCACTGTTTCGTGCTTCGCCCCGCCAAGCCCCAGTTCCAGGGCGAAAGTGGGATTGAACCTGTAGCCAAAATCGAATTCAATCCCTCCCCCGTCATCCTCGAAGAAGGGCTGGTCCTCCTCATCCACATGCAGGGAAGAGCCTATCATCTTCAGTCCCAGGTATATTCCGCTTTCATCCTCCATCACCGGCTCCCCCCGGGCATCTGAAACTGCGAGCAGCAGAATAATAAAAACTGTTACCAGGAAACCTCTTATGGTTTCAGCTGTTGAATTCTCCATTCCCGGTCAGCTCCTTTCCAAAAATGAGTAACTATCATTCATATCTCTATCATTTATTAAAACAATTTACGTGCCATTTCAGGGTTCCGGACACTTTTAAGAAATTATCGGTTATTCTATTATTATTAATCATTTTATGGCGGAAGCACCATCGGGAACATTTTCCCTGTTGCCCTGCCATCTGTAACTTTTATTCACTGTCTGTCTCTGGAAAGGCCATAACGGGCGATCTTCTTGTGGAGATTGGTCCTTCCCAGGCCAAGGCTCTCCGCTGCCCGGGTAACATTCCAATCACTCCTTTCCAGGGCGGCCAGGATAATCCTCTTCTCGAAACTCTTCTTAGCGTCACTGAACGGCAGCGATAAATAGTCAGAAAGTTCGGGGGGGTCATCCCGGCCGGATGAATCCTCCCCGGATCGGTCATCCCTCTCGCTTCCGGAGCTCACTGCCACGGAAGGGGAGGCCGGGGAAGGCTCTGTCCGGGCTCTTTTTATTTCGTCGCTCAGATCACCCGGGTATATGGTTCTGCCTCTTGCCATAATCAGCATCCTCTCCACCTGGTTCCTGAGCTCCCTGACATTACCGGGCCAGTGGTACCTCTTCATCAGCTCCAATACTCCCGGGTGAAGTTTCTTCATGGGCAGGCCATTTTCCCCGCAGTAGCTCTCCATAAATCTTTCGACCAGGAGTGGTATGTCGGAAGGGTGTGACCTGAGGGGGGGTGAGTGGATAGGAACCACATTGATCCTGTAATAGAGGTCCTCCCTGAAATTGCCTTTCTCTGTTTCCTGCTCAAGGTTCTTGTTGGTAGCGGAGAGGACCCGGACATCCACCCTGAGAGCGGTGTTGCTTCCCACCCTGGTGATCTCACCTTCCTGCAGGGCCCTGAGGACCTTGGCCTGCACCCGCATGCTCATATCACCCACTTCATCAAGAAAGAGTGTGCCGCCGTGGGCGGCCTGGAATTTCCCCTTTCGGGATGATACCGCTCCGGTATAGGCCCCCTTTTCACTTCCGAAAAGCTCCGCCTCGATAAGCTCCTCCGGTATGGCCGCGCAGTTTACCTTGATGAACGGCCCTCCCGCCCTGGAGCTTCTCTGGTGAATCTCCCTGGCGATCAATTCCTTGCCGGTCCCCGATTCCCCCCTTATCAGCACCCTGGCATCGGTAGGCGCCACCCTGTTGATCTTTTTCAGAATCGCCGAGAATTCCTCGCTCTTTCCAATGAACTCACTTCTGCCGCTGACCCTGTCCCGGAGCTTCCTGTTCTCCTCGGAAAGGTTAATCAGCTCCAGGACCTTCCCGGAGGTAAGCAGGATCTTTTCCTTTCCGCAGTCCTTTTCAAGGAAATCGTAGGCCCCCAGCTTGGTTGCTTCCACCGCCTTCTCCACGGTGGCCTGCCCGGTGAGTATAATAACCATCTGATCGGGGAACCTGCTTCGGATCTCCTTGAGCACCTCTATCCCGTCCTTTCCGGGCATGGCAAGGTCCAGATAGATCAGGTCGAAATGCTCTTTTGACAGCATACCGATCGCCTCGTCTCCGGAAGCTGCAGAAGCGGTGTCCCAACCGTCATTCCGGTGAATCATCTCCACCGTCTTCCTGATATTGGGCTCGTCATCTATTATCATCATCCGTTTTGACATATACTCTGCTCCTTCTCTCAGATGGAGTCCCTCTGCTCCCCGGTTGACCTGTTTCCGGCAGGATCCAGGGGAAGAATCAAGGTGAACCGGGCACCCCCGCCTTCAATATTCCGGGCTTTTATATCCCCGCCGTGCATCAGTATGATATTCTTGACCACAGAAAGGCCCAACCCCGTTCCGGCGCCGCGGGTGGTGAAATAAGGTTCGAAAATCTTCCCTATGATCTCTTCCGGGATTCCCGGGCCACTGTCGGAAAATTCCAGCCTGGCCTGCTCGGCGTCGGCGGTGATCCTGATCTTTACCGCCACATCATCTTCCCCCTCCGAGGCAGCTATTGAATTGTCCAGCAGGTTTATCAGTACCCGCTTTATCTTATCACGGTCGAAACGGAATTTTCCTGAGTACCCATTTGGATCAACCTCAGCCCTGATCCCGGGGTACATTCCAACCACATCCAGGGCCAGCTCCCGGAGAGACCATTCCCCCATGGTCAATCCCGGCATCCTGGCGAATGATGAAAATTCCCGTACCAGCCTGTTCAGGGAATCGAGCTCGTCACGGACGGTCTCCGCCGAAGATTCCAGGAATTCCCGGTACCTTTCATCTTTCCCCCCGTACTGGTCCTTCATTTCCTCGACCGTAAGCCTTATGGGCAGAAGCGGATTCTTTATCTCATGGGCCAGGTGGCGGGCTATCTCCCTCCAGGATGCCATCTTCTCCATATCTATTATCCGCCTCCTCTGCCGGTTTATCCTCTTTACCATGAGGTTGAAGCTCTTCACCAGCTTCCCGATCTCACCCCCCGGATTCATTCTGATCTTCACCCCGTCGCTTCCTGAAGCGAAATCGGAGACCGCCTTCTCCAGTTTCCGGATTGGAGCGGCCAGGCGTTCTGAGAAGATGAATGCCAGGACCAGTGAAATAACCAGCATCAGCGCGTATATTATAATGAAGGGATAAAGAAAGCTGCGGCTCAATTCATCCTCGGCCATCCGCAGCGTGGCGAAGGTCCGCCGGAAGGCGAGCAGGCTCTCTGCCTGCTCCAGGAATTCGGGATCGATCCTGCCGTAGATCAGGACCGGCCTTTCCCCTTGATAGGTAAGCGCCAGCTGGATTGCCTTATCCGGTGTCTCATAATAAATCATGCCCTCCTCCCC
>WJIX01000241.1 GCA_014730075.1 bacterium
CCTGTTTACCCAGGCCAGCTCGAAACGGTTTTCCGGTATCATCCCTTCCGATTCGGCCACGTTCAGCCTTAGAGCACCGAGGATAGAACGGACCTTCTCCTCCCTGTCAGCCACCAGTAGGACCAGCCCCTTATCAATACCGAACTTATCCTTCAATCCTGCTATCTCTTCATCGCTGAAAAACTTCGATACAGGCGATTCTATCCGCTCTGCCATCTTAATCCATACCAGCCCTCCAGCTCCTTCATCCCTGGCCGTCTTCTCCAGTTTCCTGATCCTGCTCCTGGAGAATTCATACCCGCTTTCCACGGCAATCCCACCTATGGCGCCACCCTCTTCAAGTACGGAGGAAAACACCCTGAAGCCGGTGGAGGCGAAAATATCAGAGCAGTCACTTATCTCAAGAGAGAATCTCAGGTCCGGCTTATCCGATCCATACCTACGCATTGATGTATCATAATCAATTCTGGGAAAGGGTCTTTCCAGTTCGACACCCAGCAGGTCTGAGAAAAGCCTGCAGATCAGGCCTTCGGTCAGTTCCATGATATCCTCTTCGGAGACGAAACTCCTCTCAATATCAATCTGGGTATGCTCCGGCTGCCGGTCCTTCCTCAGGTCTTCGTCCCGAAGGCACCTGGCAAGCTGGAAATACCCATCCACTCCGGCAACCATCAATATCTGCTTGTAGAGCTGGGGGCTCTGCGGAAGAGCGTAGAACTTTCCGGGGTGCGTCCTGCTCGGCACCAGGTAATCCCTGGCCCCCTCGGGAGTTCTCTTTACCAGCATGGGAGTTTCGATCTCCAGGAGCCCTCTGTCCGACAGGTAATTACGGATACCCATGGTCAGCATGTGGCGGAGCTTGAGATTCTCCTGCATGGAATCCCTTCTCAGATCCAGGTAACGGTATTTAAGCCGCAGGTCTTCACTTACTCTGACCCGGTCCGAAACGTTGAAGGGGGGCACCTTGCTCTTATTATAGATAACCATATCGTGGCAGTATACCTCCACCTCCCCCGTCTTCATCTCCCGGTTTATCATCTCCGGGGGCCTCAGCCTGACTTCCCCTGCACATGCGATCACATCCTCCGCCCTGAGAGAACCTGCCATTTCCTTCAGCCGGGGTAATTCGGCGTCGAAGACAATCTGGACCAGTCCGCTCCTGTCCCACAGGTCAACGAAAATCAGATTGCCTAGTTTTCTGTTCTTCTTTACCCATCCGTTAAGGACTACCTTCTCCCCTTCGAAAGATGAATCCACATCCCCGCACATTGATGTCCTTTTCCACTGTTCCCTGACCACGAATTCGATCGAATCAGTCAACTTCCTCCACCCCTTCCTTGTCGAAATATTCTGAAATCCGTTCAAAAGAAACATTTTCCTGAGTACCCTGCTTCAGGTCCTTGACCACCGCTTCCTTTGCCTCAAGCTCATTATCCCCCATGAATACGGCATAATCATAACCCTCCCGGGAAGCAGTCCTCAACTGTTTCTTTACATTTCGAAGTGACAGGTCTACGCTGGACTCCACCCCATTCTCTCTGAGCTCACCAGCCATAAGCATGGCCGGGACGCTGCACGCACTGTTAAAAACAACGAAATAGACCCTGACCGGCCCGGTGCCCGATCTGAGGCGGCTTTGATCAAGTACCTCCACCATCCTTTCCAGCCCCGCCGAAAAACCTACCGCGGGTATGGAGCCACCTCCCAACTCCTCAGCCAGTCCGTCATAACGTCCCCCTCCGCAGAGAGCGTTCTGAGCTCCCAGCTCTGAGTGTATAATCTCGTAGGCGGTCCTGGTGTAATAATCAAGACCCCTTACAAGATATGGGTCCAGCTCATAATCAATATTCATACCCTGGAGTATTCCGGTAAGGGTATCGAAATGCTCCCTGCAGCGGTCGCATATATAATCTGTGATAACGGGAAGTTCAACCCTGAGGTCAACACAATTCTTGCAGTCCAGAACACGCAGGGGGTTGGCCTCAGCCCGGATTTTGCAGTCCTCACAAAGCTGGTCCCTGTGAAGCTCCAGCTCCTTACGCAGAATGCCCAGGAATGAATTCCTGCACTCCAGGCAGCCTACACTGTTCAGCCTCACCGTGAGGCTATCCAGGCCGATCTCGCGGTGGAGTCTGATAGATATATCTATGATTTCGGCGTCAACCACCGGGTTGGATGAGCCGATTGCCTCTGCCCCAATCTGGTGAAATTGCCTGTACCGTCCGGCCTGGGGCTTGTCGTACCTGAACATTGGCCCTATGTAGTAGAATTTGGTTATACCACCTTCTCTCTGGAGGCCATTTTCCAGGTAGGCCCTCATCACCGGAGCGGTATTTTCCGGCCTCAGGGTCAGGGACCTTCCTTTCCGGTCCGAGAATGTATACATCTCCTTGCTCACTATATCAGATGTCTCACCCACTGATCTTATGAAGAGATCGGATTCCTCAAAAATGGGCGTTCTTATCTCATGGTACCCGTACCCTTCCATAATGGCGGCAAGCTGTTTCTCTACCCTCTTCCAGACCTCCATGTCATTTCCCAGTATATCTCTGGTACCTCTGGGGCGGCTGTATTTCATTCTCTTCTGACC
>WJIX01000242.1 GCA_014730075.1 bacterium
GGCGGTATGATACAGAAGGCTCTCTGAGCCGATCACATCAGCAATTACAACCCTCTCTCCGGCCCGGGTCCGTATCCTCAGCCTGTCTCCATAACTGATCGCACTCTCATCACCGGCGGCCCGGCTTCCAGAACTGCAGAAACAGAGGATAACGCCTGAGAAGATAATAGCTTTTACAATTATATAGCTAACCGCTTTCATGCCCTGATACCAGGCAATTACAGATTCTGTGTGGTCCCCGGTATATTCACCTGTGTCTAAATATAACGAATAGAATCCCCCTGGTCCAGTATCCCCGGGGGATATCAGACAGGGAGCTTAAATAAATATAATGCCCCGGAAGCCAGACCGGACTATTTTATATATGCCCGTATATATGCCAGAAAATCATTGAACTGAATTACTATCTGGTGTATAATGACGGGGAAAATAGCGAACAGCACAGAACTCAGCCATCACAGCAGGTTTGCACCAGATCGTGGGAATTCATTAACAGCCATTTTGTGCTGAGCGGGGCAATCGATACTCGAAGGAGGGGAACAGCATGCCGCCATAAAAACTATCTTTATTCATCGGCAAATAAATATTTCCATACCAACTACCAAACTTTAAACACGGAGGGGAACATGAAACCCGTAATTAAAGTGCTTTTTTTCAGTTTAATCCTGTTCAGCTTCTCTGTCGCCAACGCCGGAGCGCCGATTGACGGAACCTACATGACCATGAACGGAACACTCCTGCCCGGAAGGGTTTCGGAAGCCTGGTGTTCATATCCCACCTACAAAGCTGGAGTCCCCGGCAATATGCAGAACGCAATGTCCTGGGACGGCTCCGACCTGGAAACTCAGTGGAGAGTCTGGGGTATGGCGATAGACCAGAATGGCGCGGTCCTCAATGCTGAAGATATCGACGGGAACGGCGACGGCTACAGGGAGTACATCACACACTACAACGGCGGAAAGTTCTGGCTCTCCGGAGCGCATATCTGGGGAGATGAGGACTATTACGGCACCTTAGACTACTACCGCGTAACTTCGACCATGACTATCCAGGGCGGCCAGGTAGTGGGGATTGTTTCGAATGTATACTTCACCGGAGTCTTTGATGATTACGCAGGGTGCGCGATAGATTACACCATCGCAAGCGCGATCCGGGTATGGGCAAGCGACTCTGGAGACCCGAAACCGGCCGATTATCCTCCCTTTATCTGCTCGGTCGACCAGACCGGCGGGTACGGAAGCGATGGCGAGCTCTTCGACGGATGCTGCATCACCTGTAATATCAGCTGCGAGACAGACGCGGAGAAATCATCCTGGGGCGCGGTCAAGTCGTTTTACAGGGAGTAGAATCAGGAGCACGGGCAGAGGAGAGATAGTTTAATACCGAAAGGGCGGAACTTCCACGCTCCTACGGTGTTTTGAGACTGCCGCCGGTACGGCTGTCCGTGACGAAAGCCAGATCATATCGTTTATGCGGAGGGACTGTGCGGCGGCAGTTTCAATAACCACTGCCGTTATCTTCAGATTGTGAAAGGCCCGGGGGAAAGTTTAAGCGAACCTTCCCTCCGGGTCTTTCCGCGGTCAGTCCCGCAACCGGACCCGGCCTCTGATGCGGAGCCCTCTTCTCAAGCGCTCTCTCCATCTGCTGGCTCTGCCTCTCTTTTGTGGCTGCCTGTCTCTGCCGGGCCGGGAACCTGGCTACGGGAATAGAATCCGGAACTGCTGATGGCCCCGTAACGTCCTTCCAGAATCAGCAACCTCGCAGGACCAGAAGCTCCACCCAACGGCCGGACCGATCCATCGATGCGGCCCTTGCGACCCCTGTTTCGCCGTAAAACCGGCCCGGCCGCCAGACGGCCCGCGAACATGCCCTGATATCTCTTCTTTAGATCGAGTACTGCTGATAATCTGTTCATTTTCATCTCCACCCTGCCAACAACACCAATAACGTTTATTAATATATAATCATTATTGTTTAATAACAATTATTATTTTTATAAAAATTTTATTGCCGGCCCGTCCGGCAGAATTCTGTTGCAAAAAGTTCGCCCCGGAATTTACTATGCATTTAAACAAAGGAGGAGAGATGCAGAGCCTTAATTACCAGTGCCCCAAATGCGGGAACAGCAGCTATGAGACCGGCGAAATTCGCGCAACCGGCGGGGTTTTGAGCAAAATTTTCGACGTTCAGAATCTCAAGTTCAGCACGGTAACCTGCACCAGGTGCAAGTACACCGAAATATTCAAAGCTGACAGCAGCATGCTTGGCAATATTTTCGACTTCTTTACCAACTGAACAGTAGAATGCCCTGCAATCAGGGTTCCGTCTGCTTAAGCTGATCTTTCTTTTTATATAACAGGGGGAGGGTATCTTCATGAAAAATGTTTTCCGGCCTGTCGCGCTTCTTCTTTCGGTGGCGTTCCATATGCCCGCGGTTGTGATGGCGGTCGGCGGCGCAGAGCTGCCGCCCCTCGAGGTGAATGACGTCATAAACAGAGAGACTGTCTCCGCATTCGAGATCTGTTGCGGCGGGAACTGGAGTGCATGGGTGATTGCCGCGGCGGACAACGAAGAGAACAGGCGTAGCAGGAAGATCGTGGTCAAATCGCTCGCGGGCAGCCCGGGGTTCACCCTGTCGGCATCCGGGGCCGATTCATACAGCCCCCGGTTCTCCCCGGACGGCTCAGCCATCTGCTTTCTTCGCAAGCAGAAAAAGAAGGACAGCCAGATATACATGTACAGGATGGCTGGCGGAGAAAGCCGCAGGATTACGTCCTGCCAGAACGGGGTCAACGATTTCAGATGGGTTGCTGGAGGCAGGATTATCTACTCCGCAAGAGAGGACAGCACTTACCGGGAGAGGGCGCTGAAGAGCAGGAAGGACAACACCGTGATAGTAGCGGATCAGGAGCATTACCCCCCGGTGAGGCTCTTTCTTCTCGATCCCGAATCGGGCAGAACGGTCAGGCTCACCGGAAACAGCGGCCAGATCACCGAATTCGCTCCCTCTCCCGACGGCAGCATGGTAATTTACAATCTGAATATCGACATAGATTACCCTTACGACCACAGGAACCACCCCAGGCAGTTCCTTCTGAGGATAGATCCTGACCGGGAAGAAGGCCCCGCGCGGAATGAGAGGGAGATATTTACCGGGCCTTTTCTCAACCCGCACCACTACAGATGGGCACCGGGCTCGGAGGGTTTCTACTGCATCAGGGATATAGCCAGTGACTCAACTGATACCTATGTCAGTATCCGCAGGCTGTACTACTACAGCGTTGAACGCAAGAGGCTGATCAAGGTTGGGATCAGCGACCGGATGGGGATCGGCTCGGAGTTCTTTCCCGTTAAAGAGGGCGTACTGGCAGGCCTGGCAGACGGGACTGAATACCGGAATATCTTCGCGAGGGTTCAAGGTAATAAAGTGACCGAATATCCCCTGGAATCAGAAAGCGGCAGGCCGCTGATACTTCAGGCCGCCCGCGGGAACGATATCATCTACATGGTATCGGACGGGTCTACAGTACCGGTAATCAAGCATGGCACCATCAGGAGAGGGGAGCTGGAGCAGGAAAGCGATCTTTATACCCTCAACAGGGATTATCAGAAAAAATTCCTGGCCCGCTCCGAGGTTATCAGCTGGAAGGGAGCGATGGATGAGCAGGTTGAGGGAATCCTCTACTACCCCAGGGGATACCGGGAAGGCGACAGGTACCCCCTGATAGTCTCCCTCCACGGCGGCCCGTCCGGTTACGATATGGACTTCTTCAGCGAGAGGTGGTCCAATTACCCTCATACCCTGGCCGGACGCGGTTCCTTCGTCCTGAAGGTAAACTATCATGGGAGCGGCAATTACGGCCTTGAGTGGGTAGAGTCAATAAAGGGCCATTACTACGAATACGAAGTCCCGGACATCCTCAGCGGGGTGCGGGAGATGATTGACCGGGGGCTGGCAGACCCCAGGAGGCTGGGGATCATGGGCTGGAGCAACGGTTCCATCCTGGCGATCGCCTGCTGCCTTGAATCTGACCGCTTCAAATCGCTATGCGCCGGGGCCGGGGATGTCAACTGGACCAGCGATTACGGCAACTGCAGATTCGGGGCAGGGTTCGACAACGCCTATTTAGGCGGGCCTCCCTGGGAACTGGCCGAGACATATGTGAAGAAATCCCCCCTGTTCAGGATGCAGGAGCTTGCAACCCCAACCCTGATCATGTTCGGGGGGAGCGACCGGGCGGTACCGACCGGGCAGGGTTGGGAGCATTTCAGGGCAATGCAGCAGATAGGCACAGCGCCGGCGCGCTTTATCATCTTCCCGGGGGCAGGGCATGGGCCACACAAGCTGTCCCACCAGAGGAGGAAGATGAACGAGGAACTGGCCTGGATGGAGCAATACCTTTTCGAAACCTCCGTGGACACCAGCGAAGCTCTATCCCCCGAATCCCCCCTCGCTCTCAAGCTGGAAAAACTCGACGCCGCCAGCAGGGAAGATCTATACGGCATCGAGAAAAATGGCATACTGGTTCCGGAAACAGTCGCACACGGGGAAATTGCCCTGGGAAGGTTTGAGGTAACCAGGGCCCAGTTCAGCGAATTCGACGATCAATACAGCTACAGGGAGGGGACCGGGAATTACCCGGTTACCGGAATCTCATACGCGGAGGGGGCCGCTTACTGCCGCTGGCTCAGTGAAGAAACGGGGAGCAGGTACCGGATTCCCTCGGAGGCCCAGATGAAGAAACTGCTTGATAGCGTATCCCCGGGACCGGACGGAGAAAACACCCTGGCCTTCTGGGCAGGGTACACCCCCACCCCGGACGAGGAGCGGATGCTGCTGGAGGAGATAGAGAAACTCCGAGGAAGGTGGCCACTCCTCAGGGAGGTCGGATCATTCAGTCCCGCAGCCGGCAAATTTTATGACCTGGCCGGAAATGTTGCCGAATGGGTCAGCACGGCGGAGGGGAAAGAGCAGGCCTTCGGGCTATGCGCCACCTCCAATCCAGACAGCAGGGCGGCCAGGAAAGCTCCACCTCCGGAGTATACCGGATTGCGGGTATGCAGGTGCAGATAAGTTCACTGCTGAATAAGGAGCTGAAACATTGCGGTCCTGTATACGTATGATTGGATAAGAGGGAACAGCCTGCCGCCCGGGAGAAAAGCAGGCGCGCCGCCAATCAGGCGATATTCTTTTAAATTCAATGCCGGGAGAGGCGAAATGAAGAAAATTCTGACAATATTAATTATCATGTTAATTTCCGGCCCGCTCTCAGCTACGGACCGCAGGGAATGCGACTACCATGACTCACCGGGGTGCCTGAACCTTACCATTAATAATATCGGAGTCAGTTTCGGGAACTCCAGGGTTACCCACGGGCTGAGAATCAACCTCCGGGATGAATGCGTCAAGAGAGTTGACGGGGTCAACATGACCCTCTGGAAACCGGGCAGAAACCCGGATGCAGTATTCAGGGGACTTTCCCTGGGCCTTTACGGCCCCTGGGCTGATGAGATCCATTTTCTGGCTCTGGGTGGAGTCCACGTAAACGCCAACTCAGCCCTGAACGGGATATCGATTGCCGGGCTGGCCAATGTCAGCGGCGGGGTGATGAACGGAATATTTCTCACCGCGGGGGCTAATCTGTCCAGGGACGACTTCTCCGGCATCTCATTCGGCGGGCTGGCCAACGTCTGCGAC